>PWVP01000237.1 GCA_003561815.1 Campylobacterota bacterium
ATTACGGCTTTGACAAACTGCCGGTTTCTGCGCCGCTGACAGAGAAGAGGATCGCCGCCTTTTACGGCTGCCACAATATCCGCCCCTCCAAACTGGCCGCCTCGGTCAACGGGCAGTATGAGAGCCCCTACCGCCCCCAGTCGCTCGATAACCTCATCGGAACCGTGGGCGCACAGAGCGTGTCCTATGAGCACAAAAACAAGTGCTGCGGCTTTCATGTGGATCTGCAGGCGCCAGAGACCTCCCACAAACTCAGTGGCCTGGCGATTCTGGATGCCAAAGATAGTGGCGCGGATATGATCGTCACCCCCTGCCCGCTCTGTCATCTCAACTTCGATGTACAGCAGAAAAACGCCGCCAAGGCGATGGGCCAGGAGCTGGATATGCCGATTTTGCACCTGCCGCAGATGGTGGGGCTGGCACTCGGGATCGAACCAGCCAAACTGGGGCTCAAGCACCACATCGTCTCGGTCACCCTCTAGCCCCACGCCCCCGAAAACAGGGGGCGATCGGGAAATAGGACTATTTTTATCCTATTTTATCCGTAGCTGGACTACTATCACCCTGTATCCATCACAACAACCAAGGAGATTCAGATGCCAAAGCTCAATAGCTATGTCGATATCGACACCGTCGAGAGAGAGGCGCGCAAAGACTACATCGATCGCCACTCCCCCTTTATCCACTGTGAAAGCAGCGCAAAAGCGGGTGAGAAGTTTGCAGTGACGGTTCGGATGGGGGAGGCATATGAGCACCCCGATGATACCGATCACTACATTGCAGAGATTAAGCTCTTCGATGGCGAGACGCAGCTGGGCGCCGCCACCTACTTTGCTGGCGCCAACGGCGGCCAGGGGACCAAGAGCCAGGCGGAGGTGACCTTCTATGTGGTACCCTCCAAAAAGATGAAACTTCAAGCGATCAGCTACTGTACCAAACACGGCCTGTGGCAGTCTGACCCGGTTGAGGTCTCCGTCGCTTAAAGCTCAGGCGGCTTCGGCCGCCCTTTAGCCCATCAGCCGTTTAAACTGGCTCTTGAGGTAGTCCACATCGGTATTGGAGACGATCGAAGCGGGATCAACCCGATCCATACCGCTTCGCTCATAGCTCTTCTGGGCTTGCTGGCCCATCGCCTCTGTTCCCCCCATAATCCGCGCCTTAACCGCCTCCAGATTACTCTCTACCTCTTTCGTGACCGCTAAAAGGGCATTTTGAAACGCACCGATCGAACCACCCGAATCCACCGCTAAACGAGCGCTCATATTCAGGGTGGTGCCATCCTCCAGTGGAAAGTTCTCAAAGAGGTTCATTCCCTTATACTGTGTGGCGGCCATACGCTCTTTGAGGCTCTCGATCGCCTCACCGCTATCCAAGGCGCCGCTTTGAGCTTCGTTGGCAATCGCGCCTAGCGCCACGGTGGATCGCTGCAGGGTCTTTAGCGCCCCGAAGAGATCGTTATCCGCCTTAAGGGTGGTCATCTGCTCTTTGACCCCCTTTTGTTCGCTGCTCAGATCGCTCACGCGGCTTGAGGCCCCACCCGTGGGCTCCATCGGGATACTTCGCTCCCGGCTAGAGGATGGGTAGGTGGGGTTTTGGTGGTGGACTGCACCAATCTCCATGGCTGCTCCTTCTGGGGTTTAAAAGTTAAAAGCAAAGGGTGTTCCGTTACAATTGAGGCCATGAACTGGCTGGATGTTGCACTGCTCTTTTTTCTAGAGATCATTGAGGCGACCCTACAGAAGGGCGAGAGCGCCAATGCGCTGATTGCAAACCTCTACGCCCTCTACCAAAACTCACCGCTTCGCTTTATCCTGCTGCACATCTCCTTTATCTATGTGCTTTTTTACGCCTTGAGTCACGGTATCTTTAATGGCTGGCTGCTGCTGCTTGTGGCGATCAAGGGGTTCGATCTGGGGCTGAAGCTACGGATTTTTAAGCGTATCGAACAGGAGGGGGGCTTTAGTCTGGAGCGGTTTTACGGGGTGCCCGATATGGCGGTTACCCCCTTTATGCGCTATGCGGGGGCGTTTCTTTATAGCGGTCTCTTTGCACTCGCGATCGCTTAAGGCTACTCTTTGATATCCAGACGCATCGCATCACCCGCACCCTGCTGGCGCTGATAGGAGATGGCCGCTTTTGTCTGCTCCATCTGCTGCTCCAGATGGGTGCGACGCTGCCTTAACAGCACGATCGCCTCTGCCATTAGCGCCTGCGCCTCCTGGGCCTGCTCCAGCGTCTCGTATCGCTCCGGCATGGTGGCATAGAGCGCCATCACCGCCGCCTCATCCTCATTGACTAAAGCCGCCTTGAGCGCTCTACTCCACTGGCTCAACCCGACCCCCTAGCCCGGTCTCCTCATTCCACGCCTCGAGCAGTCCGCGGGCCACCTTCAAGACGATATCGAGCCGCTCTGGATCGCTCTCGAGGTTCGCTTCGGTCAGCAGCTTGATCTGGTGGGTGTATAGACCGTGCAGATAGCTCGACATCTCCTCATGCTCCTCACCAAAGTCAAGCGAGGCCATCAGCTCGGCGAAGATATCGATCGCCCGGTTAATCCAGTAGACCTGCTTCTCGATATCGTCCGCCTCCATCGCCTTTTTGGCCTGGGAGACAAACTTCAAGATCCCCTCAAAGAGCATCTGAACCAGCTTATAGGGCGACTGGGTCGTCACCGCATTCTGGGCGTAGGCGTTATATCCGTTTCGAACCATCCGGCGCTAGTCCTTTTTGCCACTCATGGCGTCGATATGCATCTGCATCCCGCTAAAGGCCGCCTCGTAGCGGCTGATCATGGAGTTGTAGGCGGCAAACTGCTGGGCCATGGTGCTATATTTCGCATTGAGCCGATCGAGGGTTCGCTGGATGTTGTCGGTGATGGACTTCTCCTCGTTGCGCAGCTGGGTCTCGATCAGATTGAGGGTGCGCTCCTCGCCTATGCCCACCAGGGTGGCCATGTAGTTATCCAGCCGGCTAAAGACCCCCTCAAAATCCTCTTCGCTGCCCGCATAGCTTCCGTTTCGCAGCCCCAGATGCTGGCTCATCGTGCCATCGATCGTAAAGGATCGACCGCTGCTGTCTGAGAGGATCACCCGATCGCCCGCCTGGCTTAAGCGCGCCTCCACGCCGGTCTGGGCGGTGATGGAGTTGATCGCCGAAAGGACCAAAACAGCGTTATCCTGAGAGCTATTGCCCGCCGCAAACTCAATCTCGGGCAGAGCGACACCGTTAATGCGTACCGCACCGGCACCGATCGTCAGTTCCTCAAACTCCCCATCCTCTCCGCGGGTGGCAGGAATCGTGCGGCCCACCATCTCAGAGGGGGTGACATCGACCGACCCGCGCAAGAAGCGCTCAAGCCCCTCGGGATCCTCTGCCATCTTGGCACTAAAGCTGGAGGAGTCAAAGCTCATCACCCCCTGATCGTTGAGGCTAAAGCCGTAGTCGATCAAGCTTCTGCCCTCTTCGTTCTGGCCAATCACCAGACGGGTAATCTGTGTGCGGATCTGATTGACACGGTTATCGCCCTGGAAGCTGCCGCGATCCCCCCCATCGGGCTCAAACTTGGTCAGCTCATTGATCAGCTTCACAGTCTCGTTGTAGCTCTCGACAAAGGCGTGCATCTCCTCATCCAGATTACCAAGCGACTGTTCGATGCTCACACGGGTATCAAGCTCATCGGCGCGGTTAAGCTCCAGCGTCACACCCGAGATGAGATCGCTCACCCGGTTCTCACCACGGGTAATCGTGACGCCGTTGTAGACAAACTTCGCATCCTGCGCCGCCTGAATCGTCTCAAACTCAAAGCCCTCATCCGCGCCGCTATACTCCACCGTAAAGTCGTTTTTCACACCGGTGCCCTCGGATCGGAGGATCAGCTGATAGGGCTCCTCACCGCCGGTGTTGAGAATCGAAGCGGTGATCTTCCCGCCGGTGGCGTCATTGATCCGATCGCGCAGTTCGCCGAGCGTCATCCCGCCGGTAATGGGGATCTCAAAGCTCTCCTCGCCCTGGGTGATGGTCATGCTCTTAGGCTCCGAGCCGGCATAGATCATCGTCTCCATGCTTTTGTAGGCGGTGCCCATCTGCTGCACGCTGTTGCGCGCGAGCTGATCGACGCGGATCGTCATCTCCTGAGGGGTGATACCATCCTGAGCGCGAACCGTCACCGCATCGCTACTGGCGTGAACCTCCCGCTTTAGATAGGTGCTCGCACTGGAAAAGACCCCGGCACTCTGGCGAAACGCCTCAAGCTGCTTCTCCAGCTTGGCGTGATCCTCCTGCTGCGCAAACACCTTCTCCAGCCGCCGCTCATGGGGCCTGATCATGACCGACTTGTCCGCCTCTTTGAGCTTATCGATCATGTCAGCATTCAGCTGGCTCTGGCCACCAAAGCTGGCACCGAGCATACTGACGGATCCAACTGCCATCACTTCCCTCGCTTTCTTCTTGCTACCGGGCTAGATTCGTTTATCCAGCAGCATCCCGACAAACTCGCGCATCTTGGCCGCAAACTCTAACGCCTCTTCGCTCGGAAACTGGCGAATCACCTTGCCCGAGTCGCCATCAATCACATTAAGATACATGGCGCTGGCGTCTTCGCTGAAGCCGAAACTGATGCGGGTGTGCAGCGGCCCGGTCATCTCGTTCATCTCCGCTGCCATGCGCATCAGCTGCTCTCGAGCCGCCGATTGGCGGGCGGCACTCTGCTGCTCGCTCTCGCGCGTAGTGCTCTCAAGCATCTTCTGTGCCTCTTGTTTGCCCCCGACCGATTCCTGCGCCTTGAAACCCTTCTCACGGCCCGCAAGTGGCTGGCCCGAAAGATTGGAGATTTCCATCGGCTCCTCCTGTTTGAGTCATTTGGAACATTCCCAATTAAATCGACAACACCCCAAGAAACTTTAATACATTATAAGTTAGGATAAGCACCCTTAAAAACAGCTAACCGGGGGTGAGATTTGGGTGTAAAGGTGGCACTAATGTGCGACTCGCCGCTTTTAAAGTGCGCGATGGAGCGGTTTCTTGCCGATCGGATCGTCGCCTACTCCCGCTGCGACCTGGTGATTAGTGATGGCGAACGCCAGATCGATAAGCCCCTTTTGCAGATCGGCTCTCAGCTGCCCAAACCCTTTAGCCGCGCCCATCTACAGATGGCACTGGAGCGCTTTGCCCGCACAGAGGATATCTGCGCACACCACCACGACCTGCTGACCGACCCCGCCTGCGAGAACCCGCTCGATCAGCAGGTGGAGCATCTGGTCAAACGGTTTGCCGCTGAGCTGCTCACCCTGCTCCAGAAACGCGCCACATGAAAAAGGCGCCGGCCATCCGCATCAGCGGCGGGCGCTTTAAGGGCCAGAAGATCGCTCTGCCAGCCTCTGAAAAAACCCGCCCGACCAAAGCGATTGTTCGCGAGTCGCTCTTTGACACCCTCCAAAACGATCTGCTCGAAGCGGGATTTGTGGAGGTGTTTGCCGGTAGCGGATCCGTTGGGCTGGAGGCGATAAGCCGCGGCTGTGAGACGGTCTGCTTTATGGAGCAGGATCCCGAGGCGATCGCCACCTTAAAAGCCAACCTCAAAGCGCTAAAACTCTCCGATGCGCACCTCTTTTGGGGCGATAGCTTCACCCGAATCAGGGAGGTTCAAACCCTCCTGCGCCAACTTCGCCAAAGCGCCTGGTTCTACTTCGATCCCCCTTTTGATATCCGCGAGGCGTTTGAGGATATCTACGCCCGCACCCTGGCCGCCATCGAGGCGTTAGACGCCCAGGAGGCGCTAGGGGCGGTGATTGAGCACCGCAGCCGCGTTGAGCTGCCCGCACAGATTGGGCTCTTTAGCCGCGCCAAAACGCGGCGCTTTGGCAGCACCACCCTCACCTACTACCTGCCCTAACGGCACTGCTCAAGTTTGGAACGCTCTTTGCTCTGATCGGGGCTAAAGCCTCTAAAGGAGCGCGCTTGAAGCACAATCAAGAGCCGGAAAAACTGGACAAGTTTGAGAGCACCGCCTGGTGGACCGTACTGGTTCTCTTTTTCTTCGTCACCATCAACAGCCTTTTTGCCTCCACGCAGATCAAAGACATCTCCAGCGTGGTCGGGGTGCGCGATAACCAGCTAATCGGCTACGGGCTGGTCTTTGGCCTGGATGGCACGGGCGATGGCACCACCTCCACCTTTACCACCCAGACGCTGGCCAACCTGCTTCAGGGGCTCAACATCCAGATCAACCCCAACGACATCAGCTCCAACAATGTCGCGGCGGTGATGGTCACGGCCAAGCTCGAGCCCTTTGCCCGCCAAGGCGATCAGATGACGGTGCAGGTGGCCTCCATCGGCGATGCCAACTCCATCGCCGGGGGCACCCTGCTGATGACCCCACTTAGGGGGCTTGATGGTCGCATCTACGCGGTCGCACAGGGGCCGGTCAGTACCGGGGGCAATCAGGCGCAGAGCAACTCCGGGCGGGTGATCGACGGTGCGATTGTCGAGCAGGAGGTGCGCTACGACCTGCACAACCGTGAGCGCATCACCCTCAGCCTCAAAAGCGCCAGCCTCGATAACGCCGTGGCGGTTCAAAACCGGCTCAATGAGCACTTCGGTATACGGGTGGCGATCGCCTCTGACTCCCGCTCTATCGAGCTGCAGCGCCCTGACGATATGAGCATGGTGGAGTTTCTGGCGGTGGTGGGCAATCTCGATATCACAATGGACACCCCAAGCCGTATCGTGATCGATGAGCGAAGTGGAACAGTGGTTGCTGGAAGTCAGATAGCGGTGCGCCCGGTGACCGTCACCCACGGCACCATCACCCTCTCGGTGGATGAGTCCCTTTTAGAGGGTGAGGGGACGCTGACCGTCTCAAATGTGGCAGGCGCTCTACAGCGGCTAGGGGCTGAGCCCAAAGATGTGATCGCCATTATGCAGGCGATTCGACACGCGGGCGCACTCAACGCCGAACTTGAACTACTCTAAAGGAGGGGCCGATGATTAATCCGATCCAGCACCAGCAGCCCGCGACAGCTCTGCTGCGCGAACCGATGGATGAGGCGGCGCTTAAAAATGCCGATCGCAAACAGCTTCAGGAGAAGGCCAACAACTTTGAGGCGCTGATTATCAAGCAGATGCTCGATATCGCCATGCAGCACGAGGATGCGCTCTTTGGGGGCGAGGATACCGCTGGAAGCCACATCTACCGATCCATGTACCATGAGAGCATCAGCGATCAGGTCAGCGGCGGGTTTGGCTATAGCGAACTGCTCTTTAATCATTTGCAAGAAAAACTTTAGAAAAAATGAGAGCGGTCGATTTAGCTCCAGATACCCTCCACTTCATGGAGAGACTGGATAAAGGATAACCGATGGTCAGTAGTGTAAACGGCGCCATTCAGAGCGCACAGATGCAGCAGCTAAACGGAGCCCAGAAAGCGGGTCAGCAAAAAACCGCGGAGAGTACAAAACCGCAGGAGAGTCGGGTCGAGGCTATCAAGCAGCAGATTGAAGCGGGTGAGTACCGCGTCGATCTTCAAGCAACTGCCCAGAAGGTGGCGGAGTCGCTTCTTTAAAAGCGCCCCGCCCCGCCTCACACCCCCGGCTCCTGTTTTAAGGAGCAGCCATGATTTCCCTTCACCTCAAAAACGCCATTGACGCCCTTCACACCCTGAGCGAAACCACCGAGCAGGATATCGAAGATATTAAAGCCGCCCGCCACATGGCGGTGCTGGAGCGGGCCCGCACCAAAGAGGAGCTGCTTGCCAGCTTCGAGCGGCACAAAGAGATGCTCGATGACGCCTTTGCTCGCACCCTGGCCGAAAACCCCGGCAGCGAGCTGGCCGATCTGCTCGATGAGTCCCAGCATGAGGGGCTTGGCCAGCTGCGTCAGGCGCTAGAGAAGCTGCGCGAGCATAATCGTCGCTTCGCCTCGCTGGTGATCGCTGTGAGCGAGTTTTACGGCTCTTTGCTCAATGCGATTTTGCCCAGCGAGCAGGTGGACTACTCGCCAGAGCGCGGCCGCGATAGCACGCCCACTTTTCTGCAGGTACGGGGCTAGGCC
>PWVP01000015.1 GCA_003561815.1 Campylobacterota bacterium
GGCGAGGTGAATCTGCGGATCCGCTCAGGTTCGGCCGATGAGAGCGCCGTGGGGACCAATATGCAGATCAGTGCGCGCCATATCGAGATTGAGGGGAGTGTGGAGGCGGGTGCAGTGATTTGCGCGCGTACCATCCGCATCAACGGCTCTGTGCACAGAAGCGCCCGCCTGATTGCTGATGCGATCGCCGTGGGGGTGCTCAAAGGGGAGGCCAGAGGGGACTTTGTCACGGTGGATGTGCTGGAGGCGGGCCTGATCCATGCGCAGGATGCCAAGATAGAGCGCGCGGTGGGGGGAGAGGTGTATGCTGAGCAGATCTGGGTCGGCCTGATGCGTGGTGGAACCTCTCTGCGGGCGGCGCGATCGGTTGTGTTGGAGGGCACGGGTTGCTCGGATAGTCAGATCTGCATCGATCCGCTGGCCTCACCGGCTTTTGCTGCCCGCTACCATGAGCTGCGCCATCAGGAGGAGGAGAGTCGGATACACCAGAGGGATCTCAAGGCACAGAAGCAGAAGCTTGTCCGCTGGTTGCGTACCCGTCAGGCAGCCTACACGGAGGCTATCGGGCTGCTCAAGGTGCCTCGGGCGCGAAAAAGCCCATCTTTGCAAAGTGCCAAAGAGCTTATCCGGCGCTATAGAGACCAGCACAAGCAGCTAGAGCGGATCGATGAGCAGCTGCGCGTGCAGAGTCCGGCGGAGCTGGAGACGCTACGGGAGGCGGCCGATGCGGTGGCGCTTGAGGCGCAGATTGTGAACCGTTCGGGGGTGTGGTGGGGCCAAAGCCGGATCACCTACAGCTTTCTGGCGCGATCCAATCCGCCCCCTTTGGTGGTCGATGAGGCTGCTCAGGGGGTTCGATGTATCTTCTATGACGGCCAGCAGGTGGTGGCTTCGCGCCGCATGGATTAGTCTTCGCCCCCTTTGCGCGATCTTTTGAGATCCGATCGCCGCTTTTTGGCCTCCAGCCGCCGTTTTTTAGAGGCCTTGGTCGGTTTGGTGGCGATCCGCTTTTTAGGCGGGTTGCGCGCTGCTTCGATCAGTGCCTCTAATCGGGCGATCGCCTCAGCGCGGTTTTCGGCCTGTGATCGGTGGGTGCAGGCCTGAATCACCACCACCCCCGCCTCACTGATGCGGTGATCGTTTCGCTGAAGCAGCCGCTCTTTATGCGCCTCGCTTAGCGAAGAGGCGTGGATGTCAAAGCGCAGCTCGATACCGCTGGAGACTTTGTTGACATTTTGCCCCCCCGGCCCACCACAGCGGATCGGAATCAGGGTGAACTCGCTTTCGTCTATCATATCGGGAGTATAGCGCACCTTGGCGCCTATGCAGGATTTATCTATCCAGCAGCTTGACAATAGCGGCGTTGATGGCCTCCAGGCGAAAGGGTTTGGGTAGCACTTGGGTGTTCTCCGGGGGCTTTGTGATCTGATCGGTGCGTGCTGAGATGATGATAAAGGGGGTTTGGGCATAGAGGGTGCGGATCGCCTCGATAAGTGCCAGTCCCCCCATGTCGGGCATCTGCAGATCGGTGATGATGAGATCGTAGCGCTGCTCTTTAAAAAGCGCTAGAGCCTCAGCGCCGTCTGCGGCCCGATCGACCAGGCACTCGCGTGAAGTGAGGGTGCGCTGAAGAATCTCACCGATCGCCGTGTAGTCATCGACGATCAGTATCCGGCGCTGGGTCACCGCTGCGTCTCTTTAAAAACGCCAGCCTGCCTGAAGCCCCACTTTAATCAGCGAGTCGAGGGTGGTGGTCTTCTCCTGGGCGGCGACATCCTGATGGGTCTTTTGGCCCACCTGTAGATAGGTGACATACAGACCCAGCTCGATCGACTTGAGCCACTCTGCCTGGCTCCAGGCTGAGGCGGGGGTGCGGATACCGGCTGTCGGGCCGTAGACCATGCCGCTGTCGCTATCGCTGGTCAGATCGGTCTCAAACTGCAGATAGCCCGCACGCAGCCCCAGATAGGGCGTGATGCGCGACTCGCGCTCAAAGAGGTAGTCGGCCCCTAGCAGGAGTGACTGGGTCTGGGCGTTGTCCCACTGCGCCATCTCCAGGGCGGCACTCACGCTCCAGTGGTGACCGCCAAGCAGCAAGCGCTTATCGATAAAGAGCCCAATCTCGATCGTCGTCTCTCGAAGATCCGCCTCGGTTAGCGCCTGATCGCTCCAGCGGGTTTGGGAGTCGGGCTTGGAGCCGCCTATCTGAAGCCCGATGCGGTAGGGGTTGGCTATGCGCTCTTGGGTTCTGGGCTCTTTAGGCTCTTGGGCCACGGGCTCTGGTGCTGTGATGGTCGCTGGTTTATCAGAGCGCTCTAGTTCATAGGCGATCTCTAGGGTGTAGCACCCTTTAGGGGGGCTATAGACCCAGAAAAGATCTCGGGTTTTAAAGAGCAGATCGCGAAGGTGGCGCCGGTGCTCTGGCGCATCGACCACACTCTCAATCATAGCCGCTCTAGCAAGGCTCTCTGCACCGACTAGAAGCTGCGCTTTGGGCGCATCCCAGGTGAGCTGACTATCGACTATCCGGGCATCGGGTGGCAGCTGGTATCGAAACTCCACCCGGCTTTGATCCTCAGCGGCACAGCTGGTGAGGCTGATACAGGGCTGCTCATCTTTAGATGTGCAGAGGGAGCCAGCCATTAGGGCAACAGGAAGCAGGGCGATCAGTATAATTGAGATTCGCATCCGCTCCCCTACTTCAGCACATAGTCGCCACGCAACAGATCGGCGCTGCCGCTGTTGAGTGTGACAAACTTAGTGTCGTTTGAGAGGATGTGGTTGACAGTGATATTGGCCCCTGCGCCGGGAACCACCTCATCGCCGGGAAACACCTGATAGGTGACGCCGGTGAGCATTTCGATGGCGCTGTCGCTTACATGCTTATCCTGGAAGCGCCCCTCACATCCGCTTAGAATCAGTAAAAAGAGTATCGCTACGAGTAGCTTAATCATCCATCTCATCGGCTCCCCCTAAAATCTTAAAATACGCGTCACATCGCTGGTGACTTCGATCTCGAGATCGTCATCGTGCTCTTTGATGATCGATCGGTTGCCCCGCTCGAAAGGGGTGCTCTCATGGACCGTGGGCAGTATCACCTCCCACGCCCCTGTGGCGCTATTGAAGCGCTCAAACCGCGTGAGGCTCTCGCCGTTTGGCAGCGTATGGACGATCGCCCGCACGGTGGGGTCGGCGGTGGGCTGCACTTCGGTCGCGATCGCCCCGCTCTCATCGATGCGGGTCTGGATATCGGCGCTCGTCACATTTGTGTCAGCACGGGTGGTGGTCCCTTCGGTAGTGAGCGCATGGCTGGCCTGACCGTCGGCGGTGGCCTCTACCTGGTAGTGTTTATCCCCCTCATCGAGTGTGGTGAGGATGTAGGGTTTGCCTTCGCCATCGGTTCCGATGGTGGTGTTCGCACCGGGTTTTTCGCTGGTGGCGTTTGTGGTGGCTGAGTTGCCGCTGCTATCGGTTCGATCCATCCGGTGGGTCGCCGCGCCGCTGTTTGTGGCGCTGACGCTGAGATCCACTGTGCCGCCATCACCATCTGAGAGGCCGCCGATCGCGGTGTTGACCCCCTCATCGCTCAGCGTGGTGGTCGCTCCGGCGATCTGGCTCTGGGCGGTGGTGGCTGGTGCGCCACCGGCTGGCTCCACCCGGTGGCTGGCCTGACCGGTCGGGCTGATAGTTCCACTGGCGCTGCTTCCCTCTGCATCGGTGCGGGAGGTGCTATAGGATCCGTCGCCGTTTTGGGTTACGCCGGTTGAGCCACTGCTGGTATCGACAAGCCCTGACTGGCTCTCGCTGCCGTCGGGGTTGGTGCGGGTTATGCTCGCTTCAGTGGCACTGGCGCTGCTGCTGATAGTCGAGATCCCAGCAGAGCTAAAGCCCAGTGAGGATCCTTCTGGCAGGGTCTGGGTGACGCCATTTTCGTCTTCGTAGGTTATGGTGCCATTAGGATGGAGTTCGACAACCCACTCCTCACCACTCCCATCATCTTTGGGGTAGCTTATCTCAATCGTGCCGTCATCTTTAATCACAGTTGTGCTGCCTGGTTCATCGAGGCTGATGCTGGAGATGTTGTTATCATCCCCATGTGCCATCTGCACCAGCCCCGTCCCGCCCGGATAGGTGGTTACATTAAAATCCTCTCCCTCCAGGCGGGTGGTGCCATCTCTTTTTGTTGTCCCCTCCACCGGCAGGTAGGAGGTGGCTTTTGTTTCGATTCCTGAACTGTTGGTCTGTGTGTAGCCAGTTTCGCCATCGGGCCCATAAAGGGTCGCCTCCAGCGTACTGACGCCGCCGCCAGGCAGGGTGGAGCTGCTTTGCAGATTGATCTGGCCGTTATTGCTAGGTGTAATGCTCAGATCCTCTGCGTAGCTGGTCCACCCTGCCTGCTGCGCACCACCCTGACCGACGGAGAGGGTGGTGCTCGGCTGGCCTTCAGCGCTGGTGACGATCCCCATTTCGACCATCTCGCCGTCGCGTGTTCCGCTATAGGCGGTGGTCGCACTCATCCCATCACCGCTGAGTGACTGGTAGAAAGGTGCGCCGATGCCGTCATCGACCAGCGTCACCTCCTGCTTCAGGCCCGACTGGCTTGTAGCGGTGATGGGTTGCTCGGTTTTACCATCGGCGGTACTGCTCTCACCGATGTTCACACCGTAGCCCTCTGTCCCCTCTCCCTCCTCCGCCTCCGCTTCACGCCACTGGGCGATAATGGTGAGATTGGCATCAACCATGTCAAAATCGACATTCCAGCCATCAAACTCATAGCCAAACCGCCGCACCGTCGGCTCGGTGGCACTCTGGCCGATCGGCACGGTCTGACTCAGCTCTCCGCCACCGATAATGCGGTAGCCGCCATTGGGATCGAAGCTCACCTCAAAGGCGTAGGTGCCTGTGATGTCGATGCCATCTAAGCCGCTGTTGGTGAGATCGATGGTGCCGTCATCTGTGGTGATGCTTGTGCTGGTGTCATCGAGTACCACGGTCTTCTCGCCATCGGTGATATGGATAGAGCCGTCGGGATTGATCACCACATCGCTCGGGTGTGGAGCGGTGATGGTGGTCTCTTTACCGTTGCTATCGGTGTAGACGACGGTGACATCACCGTTTGCGGCGATGGTGGCGTTAAAGTCGATGCCCGCTACGCTCCCCTCTAGTGTGGCGTGGCCGTTCTCATCCACGATCGCTTCGATCGGGGAGATCCCTTCGGCGGTGATGGTTGAAGCCTCGGCCGCGCCATCGGGTGTGGTGGCGAAGTGGGTGGTGCCGTTGATCTCATTGGTCAGGACCACTTCGTGGCCACCTGCGTAATCAAAGGTGTGGGTCAGTGCCGCACCGTCGCCGCCATCAACTGTGATCTCTGGCTCATCGTCTTTCTGATAGTAGTGCAGCGTCGTGGCCTGCTGGTCCCCCTCTTCGGTGGTGTAGAGGATCGACTTGGTGTGCCAGCCGTCTCGATTCTCATCCTCATCGATCTCGATATCGGGATCGATGGTGCCGGGGTGTGCAAACCATACGGCCGTGACATTGGTGTCAGCGGTGATATAGTCAAACGATCCTTCCCATGTGGCAAAGTCGTAGCCGGTTCGGTTTACATCGGGGGCGGTGACCGCTTGGGCGTAGTCGATTGTCTGGTTGAGATCCCCGCCGCCGGTTCGATAGCCACCTCTGGCATCAAAGACGACAGCAAAGCTCTTATCCACCAGCACATCCGCTGCGGTGACGCTGATGCTCTCTCCGGCCGCCTGGGTGTGGCTGTTGCCGTGTTTGTCCTGGTAGGTGGTGGTGCCATCGGGATGGAGTGTGACCTCACGATCGCCGTGGGTGGCGGTGAGGGTGCCATCCTCGCCGATGAGCACATCGTTAGGGTAAGACAGATCGATGGTGGTGACATCCCCGTTTGCGTTGGTGTAGGTGACGGTGGTGTTGCCCTCCGGTGAGGTGGTGACCGTAAAGCTTTTATCGCCCTCTAGATCGCCGCTTAGGGTGGCGGTGCCCGCTTCGTCTACCTTGGCTTCGATCGGCGAGATACCCTCGGCGGTGAGGGTGGAGGGTTTTTTCTGGCCGTCTGGTGTGGTGGCAAACTGCGTGGTGCCGTTGATCTTATTGGTTAGCGCCACTTCATGGCCAGTGCCGTAGCCGCTGAAGTTGTGTACCAGCGCTTTGCCTTCGCCGCCGCTCATTGCGACATCGATTGAGCCGTCGTTGAAGTATTTAAGCGTGGTGTTCTGATCGGCTCCATCTGTGGTGGTGTAGTCGATCGGCTTGGTGTGCCAGTTGCCATCGGTTGTCGTCTCTAGCGCCTGGGTGTCGATCACTCCGGGCCCCGGTGTCCAACGCGCTTCGATGGTGCGGCTGGAGTTGACATAGGTGAAGTTGCCATCCCAGCTGAGGGTGTAGCCCTCCCTCGTGATAGCAGGCGCGGTGGCCGACTGGCCGTGATCGATACTCTGCGTGAGGCTGCCATCTTCAAGTGTGCCGCCGTTTAACCGGAAGGTGACGGTGTACTTTTTGCCAACCCACTCGACATCTTTTTCGCCCTCTTCGTCGGTGACCTTTAGCGTACTGCCCGCCGGTGCGGTGTGCTCTTCGCCCTCTTTGTCGGTAAAGGTGGTGGAGCCGTCAGGATTAATGGTGAGCTCCACATCGTCCGATGTGGCGGTGATGCTGCCGTCGCTATTGATGACCACATCGTTTTTGTAGGGGAGTGTGACGGTGGTGACTTCGCCCTCGGCATTGGTATAGGTGATGGTGGTGGAACCATCAGTACCAAGCACCGCTTTAAAGGTGCTGCCATTTACAAAGCCGCTTAGAGTGGCGGTGCCCTCTTCGTCTACTTTGGCTTCGATCGGCGAGATTGCTTCGGCGGTGAGGGTGGAGGGCTCACTCTCGCCAGCAGGTGTGGTGGCGAAGCGGGTGTTGCCATCGCTGTGGTTTTCTAGCGCCACCGTCTGCCCATCATCGTAGCCGCTAAAGGTGTGTACCAGCGGGTTACCATCCTTGTCACCGCCGCTGACATCAACATTGACGCTTTCATCCTGGAAGTATTTGATGGTGGTGTTTTGATCGGTGCCGCTGCTCCGGCTGTAATCCAGCGGTTTGGTGTGCCAGTGTCCACCGCCCGATTGGCCGGGGGTCAGGCTATCGATCACACCGTTAGCAGCACTCCAGCGCGCGGTGATATTGAGATCCTCGATCACCTCGCTCAGATCGAAGGCGCTGTCCCATCCGGCGAATGTGAAGCAGCCAGTGGTTCCGTCGCTACAGTTTCTGACAAGCACAGGTTCTTCGGCAGATGTATCGACCGCAAGTGTCTGAACTGGCTCAATACCAAGGTGATCGGGGTGCCGTTCTCCACCATTAGGATCAAAACTAACGACTACCGAGAAGTCCGCGCTAACATCGATATTGTTATTTGCATCCTTTTCAAGAGTAACGGTGCGCTCCTGGCCATCCACCTTTTCAGTCACTGTGGTAGTGGTATCCTCCAAAACAACAGACTTCTCGCCATCGGCTAGCGTAACATTGCCATCCTCATCAACGCTTCCTGTAGTGACGGTCAGCTTGCCGTCAGGATCGATGAGTACATGACTGGCGTAGGGGGCCTCTACGACGGTCTCTTTGCCGTTGCTGTCGGTGTAGGTGACTCGGATGGTACCATCGGGGTTGGTGACGGCTTCGAAAGAGATGCCGTTTACGCTGCCGCTTAGGATGGTGCGGCCCTGCTCATCGACGGTGGTTTCTAGATCGTGGATACCCTGTGCGCGGACGGTGGAAGCACCTTCGGTGCCGCCCTGTGGTGTGGTGGCGAAGGTGGTGTTGCCATCTGCGGTTTGGGTGAGTTGGGCGTTATGGGAGCCGGCATAGTCGAACTCGTGCACCAGCGCTTCGTCGCCCCCGCCGCTGGCGGTGATGGTGGCTGTGCCGTCATCGTAGTAGTTGAGCGTGTGCTGGTGGCTGGTGTTGGTGTCGTCGTTGTAGTCGATCGGCTTGGTGTACCAGTGGCCCCCGGTGTGTTCGGCCAAGGTGGTGTGATCGGCGATGGTGTTCGCTTCGTCGGGTTTCCAGAGGGGGTGTATGGTCAGATCGCGGGTCACATAGCCGAAGGGTTTGTGCCAGCCCTGCATAAAAAAGCGTGGCTTGGTCGGGTCATCGGGGGTGTGTGTAGCCCCGCTACCGTAGGGAACGCTGGATGCCGTGTAGCTGCCTTGGCCGCCACTGGTGCCCCCCAGATAATCCCATACGACCGTGTACTCTTTGCCCAGGACAATCACATCATCTTCGATCACCGCCATATCGACACCGGGATCCTGGGTGTAGGCGTTGCCGTCTTTTCCGGTGTAGCTCACCGAGCCGTCGGGGTTGATAGTGAGGCTGCCTCGGGTTGGCAGGGTGATGTTTCGCACATCCACACTCATATAGTTGGCGTTGTCCATATCGTAGTGGGCGCACCACTGGAGCGTATGATCGGCGGGGGGCAACTCGTGTGTGTGAGTCACCCAGCCGGAGGTGGTGGTAGTAGCGATGCTGGCCGTATCAGTAGGAAAGTAGAAAAAAGCGTAGCTGCCATTTGTAAACAGATCGTATTCAAACGAAATCTCTACGGTCGATGCTGTGCTATACGCTAGCGACAGACATCTTTTGTCACTGATATTGATCACATCATGGCTGGTATAGATTTGTGTCACCGGATCGTAGGTCCACCCATCCTCCCCCACATCCAGCTGCCCCGCAAAATCTTTGATCAGAGGAAACGCAGTATCGATGCTGCCATCACTATTAATCACCACATCGCCCGGATGGGGCAGAGTGGCGGTGGTGGTTTCACCCTGTGCGTTGGTGTAGGTGATGGTGGTGTTGCCATCGGGGGTGGTGACGACCTCGAAGTGTGAGCCGTTTACCGATCCGCTTAGGTTGGCATCGCCGTTTTCGTTGACCGTGGCGGCGATCGGCGAGATCCCTTCGGCGGTGATGGTGGATGGGGTGCTCTCACCATCGGGAAGGACCGTGAAGCGGGTGTTGCCGTCGGTGGTGCTGGTGAGATTGACATCGTGCGTCGCATAATCAAAGCTGTGTACCAAGATCGTCGCCGTCGCCTCCGCTAACGCTAACACCGGCCCCTCTGCAGTACTCTAGCGTGGTGTTTTGATTGGTTCCGGCCGTGGTGACATAGTCGATGTTGGCTGTGTTGTTGCACCCGGCTTCATCGGCGGGTGGTTCGTAGTCGGCGCGATCGATTGTGCCGGGCTGGGGGCTCCAGTGCGCTGTGAGGTTGAGATCGGCGGTGAGATAGGCGGTGTCGGGGCTCCAGTGGGAAAAGGTAAAGTTCTCGCGCGCGACGGCGGGGACGCTCTCTTGTGGATTGGAGGCGTAGGCGAGCTGCCGGATAGTGTCCGCTTCGCCGTTGTTGGGCTTATAGATAACGGTGTAGGTTTTATCCACCAGCACATCGTCGGCGGTGACGGTGAGGCGCTCTCCGGCGGCCTGGGTTTGCGGGTTTCCTAGCTTATCCGTGTAGCTTGTGGTGCCATCGTTATTGAGCGTGACGGTGCGATCGCCGTGGGTGGCGGTGATGGTGCCATCTTCTGCGATCACAATCTCATTGGGATAGGGCAGCTCGAGGGTGGTGACTTTTCCCTCTGCGTTAGTGTGGGTAATCACGCTATTGCCCGCGCTATCGGTGGTGATATTAAAGTCGCTGCCACCGGCGCTGCCGTTTAGGGTCGCTTCGCCATCGTCATTGGTGGTGATAGCGAGATTGTCGATGCTGTGCGCGGTGATGGTTGATGGCGTGCTTTTGCCATCGGGGGTGGTGCTTAGGGTGGTGACGCCAGCGGCGGTGCTGGTCATGCTGAGTGTATGGCTATCTTCGTACTCCAGCGTGGTTTCATGGGGGGCGGCACTGTCATCTTTTGGATCTTCGTAGGTAATACTCGGGGCATTACCCGCATCGATGCTCGCACTCCAGTCAAAATGTGCGCTTAAGCCGTTATAGTGGACGGTGCGCTCCTCGTCGATGGCCACATCGATAAAGCTATTGAGATCTGTGGCGGTGGGCCAGGTTAGTGTGCAGCGTGTCGTGATAGGCCCGGTGGTGTAGCGATAGACTCCGCTGCCGACACTCTCCCATGTGCCCGCCGGACAGCCGCCGAGTGTGATGCTTGTGATGTCGCTCGTGATCGTATAACCCGCATCGGGGTGGAGATAGAAAGAGACCGTCCCGCCATGCTCAGCGGCTTTTCGAAGGGGGTAGAAGCTGGCTTGGGGAGGGTTCTCTGCAGCTGTGACGGCGTGGCCAGCAGCAAAAGAGGCGTCACCATAGGTTGGTTCGCCTGCACCCCGCGCTTTGACCCAGTCGGTCTTGGTCGTGCCGTAGGGGTTGGTGGCGATGAGGCGTATCTCGTGGTATTGTGAACCCCTTGTCGGGCTCATGTGCATATAGGTGATCCCCCCCCGCCTGCCGTATGTCCTGCGGTCGGATCGCTAGCGGTCCTCTGGAAAACCGTAAAAGTGATGGGCTCTTCACCGCGCGCATCGATGTTCGCCTGATTCATGCTTGCCGGTCTAGCCTGTGTGACGATCTCGCTCCCCCTCCGCCAATTAGCGCCGTTGTCCCGGTACCCGTAGGCGTACTCGATAGAGACACTCACTTCCTGATCCTCGCTAGTCAGCCCCGAGTCGATCAGCTCTGCCGTGACCGCCCAGTGCGCACCGGCGCCAAAATCCTCCGTGATGGCCATTGTGAGCAGCACCTCTTTTAGCTCGATGACGGGTGGATGGCCGTCGGCTTTGGCCGTGGAGAATGAGAAGATCAGCAGGGTTAGAAGGGCCAGGATCGATCGGATCGAAAGTGGTGTCGTGCGCATGTGCGGACTCCCCATAGTAGATTACGGGAATCTTACAGGGCAAAAGTCGTTAAAGAGTCGCTTATGGATTAAATGTAGATTAAATTGATCATAACCAGCCCCGATCGCGCTAGGGCTGGCTGCCCATCAGCTGGACGAAACTCTTAAAGAGCTCAGGATTGAAGTGTCCGCTCATCTGGTTTTTCATGATGCCCAGCGCCTCGAAGCTGCTCATGGCGGCCTTATAGCTGCGCTTGGTGGTGAGCGCAGCGAAGACATCGGCGATGGTGACCATCTGGGCTACCAGCGGGATCTCATCGCCCTTTAGGCCGTAGGGGTAGCCGGTACCGTCAAAGCGCTCGTGGTGGTAGGCGACCGCCTGAGAGATGGTGCGGGTATCGTGCTGACCTAAGATGGTGCGGCCCAGATCGGGGTGGGCCTTCATCTGCTCAAACTCCTCATCACTGAGGCGACCTTGTTTGTTGATGATGGTGGTCGGAATCTGGCTTTTGCCCACATCGTGCAGCACCGCCCCGACGGCAAACTCCCGGGCCTGATCGGGCTTTAGGCCGACCTTTTGGGCCAGACCGGCTGTGTAGAGCAGCACATCCACCGAGTGGGAGAAGGTGTGGTAGTCGTGGGAGCTGACCTTGAGCAGCGAGGTGAAGGCGGCGGGCTCGTTTAGGATCATGTCCATAGAGCTTTTGGCCAGATCCGCTGCGCAGCCGAGCGCCTCCTGCTGGGTTGGATCCTCAAAGAAGCGCTTAAGAACCTGAGAGGTGGAGGTGTAGAGATAGTGGCTTTTTTAGCCAGCGGCGCGTCGCTGTTTTGGATATAGTGATCGGCCTGGTTGGCCAGATAGCGATCGACGATCGGACGGTTTTCGGTGCTGATATAGACCCGATCGGGTTTGCGCCCGGCGGGCCGCTCGGACTGGATGTAGCGCTCGAAGCGACCCTGATCGGTCTTATGGTAGAGCGCACAGGGGAGCTCATCGGCGATCAAAAGGCTCGCTGGAAACGGCTCGACAACAACACGGCGCTTCTGCGTTCTCTGGATAGCGGACATATCAGCTCCTTTAGTCTCGGTCCCTGGGTGGCAGTATAAAGAGTAAAAGTCGCTTAAGTGTCTGCTTATTATTACAGTTAGCTTAAATTTTGAAGTTTTTGTAACGGGGGCGTCACTTTGGCCCGGCGATGCGGCTTTAGGTGACTTTCTGGAGACTTTGATAGGATACGATCGCAACTTTTACGGCAAAAGGTAGGGGGTAACTATGGTAGAGAGTCTAAAAAGCCTTACCGCACTCGTGGTGGATGATGAGGAGGAGATCCGAAGCGCCTATCAGCAGACGCTGGCCACCTTTTTTCAGACAGTCCATACCGCCGCCGATGGCCAGGAGGCGCTCGCGCTCTGCCGGCAGAAGCGGATTCATGCGCTCTTCGTCGATTATGAGATGCCGCGGATGGATGGGTATGAGTTTCTTCAGGCGCTGCGGGAGTTTGATCCAGAGGCGATCGTGACGGTGATTAGCAACCACGACAACCCGAAGATTCTTCAGAAGTTTTTCCCCCTCAAGCCCTGCGGCTACCTCTTTAAGCCGCTGCGCTACCGGGATTTTAAGGAGCATATGGTGCTCATCGCCCGGCAGATCGGCATCAAGGCCGTCTATCGCCTCAGCGATCGCCACAGTGTGGATTTCGATCAGATGCAGCTCTTTTTTGATGGCGAGCGCCACACCCTGACGCGGCTGGAGGCGGACTTTCTTCGGGTGCTCTATGAGCGTCAGGGGCGGGTGGTAAGCTTCGGGGCGATCTTAGAGGCGATCGAGCAGGAGGAGTTCTCGATCGGCGGCATCAAAAACCTGGTCTATCGCATCAAACGCAAATACGGTCTGGATACCATTAGCAATATCAAAGGATTGGGATACAAGATGCAGATCCCCCTGGCCTAGATGCGCGCCCTTCTGGCACTCTGGCTGCTGGCACTCTCGCTGAGCGCCGAGCCGATCGCTCTGAGCGCTGAGGAGCTAAGCCGCGATCTCATCGGGCTGGGGGCGTATGTGATCGATAAGAGGCAGCAGCTCAGCCCGCAAGCGGTGCTTGAGGCGGAGGATCTGCAGCCGCTGGTGCGCTCCAATCACGGCTACGATCAGCGGCTCTACTGGGTGCGCTATCGGTTTGAAAACAGCGGCGATCGCCCCTTGAGTGCTGTACTCTACAACCCCCGGCCCGGTATGCAGTTTATCGATGTGCACCTCTTTGGCCCCCAGGGGTACGCCCACTACCCGATGGGGGTGCTAAGCGCCCTGGATAAGCGATCGCTTAAGAGTATCTTTAGCAATGTCCGTCTCGATCTGGCACCCGGTGAGCAGATGGAGGTGGTGATCGCGATGCAGACCTTTGGGGTGATGGAGGCCGCCTGGCAGCTGGAGGGTCTGGAGGCGTTTTATGCGATCGAGTCGCGTCAGTTGATGGTACTGCTCTTTTTTGCGGTCTTTTTGTTGACGCTGGTTTTTAAAAACCTGCTGCTCTACGGCTCGGTGCGTGAGCGGCTCTATCTCTTCTACTCCCTCTTTCTGGTGAGCAATGTCCTCTTTAACAGCACCGTCGGTGGGCTGAGCTACCTGCTGCTCTCAGACTGGGTGGATAACTATCTGCTCAGCAGTATGGGGTGGGTGATGGCGATGCTCGCCTCCAGCTTCGTCTGGATCTTTACCTACCTCTTCTTTTTAGGGAGCGGGCCGGTGGGGCTGCTGCGCAATATCACCATCGCGATCGTGGTGCTCAACACCGCAGTGGTGCTGATCTTTGCGTATGGCTTCGTGGCGGATATGACGCTGCTGCGCTTTACCCCGCTGGCGCTTCTGCTAGGCTATAGCGAGTCGGTGCTGCTCTTTATCATCGCGGTGGTGATGTTTATCAAACGGCGCCCCGGATCGGGCTACTTCATGCTCGCACACCTCTTCTATGTCGCTTCGATCGTGAGCTTTTTGATGCTTCTTGATGGCACGGTGCGCCAGAGCCTCTTTGTGAGCCACCTGCCGCTCTTTGGCACGATGGCGACAGCGTTTTTGATGTCGATCTCTCTGAGCTCCCGCCTCAAAGCACTCAAGCAGCAAAACAGCCGCTATCTCGATCAGATCCAGCGAAACGAGCACTTTGTGACCATCGGATCGAGTGTTTACTTTATCGTCCATCAGTGGAAGCAGCCGCTCTCGGCCCTCTCGGCGCTGGTTTTGCGGCTGCAGCACCTGATCGAACAGGAGCCCCAAAAGCCGCTCGCCTCTTTGGGTAGGCTCGCCGATCGGATCGAGGATCGAGTCGGCCAGATGAACGAGAGCATGAACTCCGCGAGGGAGTTTTTCACAAAGCGGCTAAGCCACGAGGAGGCGTTTAGTCTCCGCGAGCAGTTTCGCAAGATCCGCCTAAGCCTCTCTGAGCGGCTATCGGCCCACGCCATCTCGCTGGAGTTTAAAGGGGGCGAGAAGCTCTGGATGGATGGCAACGCCAACCTCTTTCTCAACGCCTTTTTAAATCTGATCAATAACAGCATCGACGCGATTATCGCCGTGCGTCCAGCCCAGGGGGTCATCACCGTCACCACCTGCGAAACACCAGAGGGGATCGTGGTCTCGATCGAGGATAACGGCGGCGGGATCGATCCGGCTATCCTAAAGCGGATCTTCGAGCCCTTTAACACCTCCAAACGCGACGGCACCGGCATCGGCCTGGTGCTCTCCAAGAACATCCTCCAGGACTACTTTGGCGCGACGCTAAACTTCGAAACCGACACAAAGGGAACCCGCCTAAGCGTGGTGTTTGGCCCTAAAAAAGCGTACCCTGCTTGAGCGCTTTGGGTCGGAAGCTTTTGCGGTGTAGGGGTGTGAGGCCGTAGCGCTCGATCGCTTCGATGTGTGCTCGGGTGCCGTAGCCCTGGTGCTTTTCAAAGCCGTACTCGGGATAATCGCTTCCTGCGGCGATCAGGGCGCGATCTTTGGTCACTTTCGCCAGAATGCTCGCAGCGGCCACCTGTGGTACCTGCGCATCGGCTTTGATAAGCGTCTCAAATCCGATCGCGCCGAAGGTGCAGTGCCCATCAAAGAGGTAGCGATCGGCATTAAGAGCCGATCGGATTGTCTCCAGGCCAGCCTTTAGGCATGCGCTGAGCCCCTTTGTGTCGATCGCCTCGGCCTCAAAGTGTACGATATGATAATCGCTTGTGGCGACGATCGCCTCATAGAGCTTCTCGCGGCGGGTAGCGGTGAGTTTTTTGGAGTCGCTCAGCCCCTCGATCGGCGTGTGTAGCACCACCCCGGCCATCACCAGCGGCCCGGCCAGGCAGCCGCGTCCGGCTTCGTCGATGCCGCACAGGCTCATGCCGCCTCCCTTAGCGCCCACTCCCAAAACGGCACCGCCTCAACGGTGCGCCTTGGCTCATCGCGCTGGTAGCTAAAGCCCATCGTCACAAACTCGACCCGCTCCGCAAGCGGCGATCGGCCCAAAGCGGCCAGACGCACCTGCAGGCTCTCCGGGGTGGGAAAGGGCAGGGCGATCACCGCGCGGCTCTCATCGGGCAGAAGGGCGTCGATATAGTCGGCATAGAGGGGGTGGCGCCCTTGTTTGATCAGCTCTAAAGAGACCATCGCCTCGAAGGTGCGGCTAAAGGCCTTTTGGAAAGTGACCGCCTGGCGCAGCGCGAAGTCGTAGCCAAAGAGCTTCTGCGGGGCGCGATCGGTGCCGTGTTTGTCGATGGCGATCAGCTGATGCGCGGCGATAAGCTCATGGGTGAGGCGGTAGAGCTTGTCCTTGGAGATTTTGATGCGCGATTTTAGGGCGGTGTAGGCCTGATGGGGCGAGAGGCTAAAGCCGCTGCGCTCCAGGTAGTAGCTATAGAGGTGGCGCGCGATGGGATCGGGCAGCATCAGCGCAAGACGCTCCTGGTAGCGGCGCAGACGGTGCAGCTCATCAAGCCCCAAGAGCTCGGGCAGCCCCCCTAAACGCAGGTAGTCGGCAAACTGCCCCTCCGGATCGTCCGCGCGTTTTTGAAAGGCGAGAAACTCCTCAAAGTCCAGAGGCCAGAGCCGGTGATGGGTAAAGCCCGGCGGCACATGGCGCGGATCGTCACAGCCGAGCAGTACCCGTGGCGGCAGGATCTCTAAAGAGAGCTGATCGCACCACCCATCCAGCGCAAGAAGGGTGATGTTGCGATCGGTCATGAGCGCTGAGAGCTCCTGTGCGAGCGTGGCGTGCTGCAGTCTGCTATCGGCCAGATCGAGATAGAGCGCGTCCCCTTCATGCTGGCGGCAGCGATCGAGCAGCAGGTGGGTTTTGCCACTGCCCGGTGGTCCGCTGATGGCCAAACGGGCCGCTTGGGGGATCGCTTTTCGGGGGATGAACCCCCCGCGTCTGTGGCGCATCGTGAGATAGGCTTCAAGCTGTTCCATGCTTCGTAGTGTAGCCGATCGGTTTTGATTTCCTTATTAAAAGGAAATGAATTGGCTCTTGTGTATTGATTTGTGCCGCTCTTTTGGCTAGAATCCCACTTCCATTTTCCGGAAATGCTGCACTTTTTTAAGTAGAGTGTTGCTCTACGGGTGGGGCTTTTCACAGAAATTCGAAGGACCAAAGACGGTTATGGAAAAGATTAGACTGAAGCTCAAGGCTTACGACCATCGCGTACTGGACAAGTCCGTGACCGCGATTACCGAGGCGGTTAAGCGCTCCGGCGCAGAGCTGATCGGGCCGGTGCCCATGCCGACGAAGATTCGTCGCTACACCGTGCTCCGCTCGCCGCACATCAACAAAGACTCCCGCGAGCAGTTTGAGATCCGGGTTCACTCACGCATGATCGACATCGTATTCGCAACCAGCGATACCGTCGATTCACTGATGAAGCTCGATCTGGCTCCCGAGGTGGATGTTGAAGTCCGCTCTATGGCAAACAAGGGTTAAGGCATGGAGTACATCGTAGAGAAAATCGGCATGTCCCGCACCGTAGGGGTTCCCTCCGTAGCGGTGACACTGCTGAAGGTAAAAGAGACGCAAGTTGTCCAGAAGGTGGACGAAGATCAGGCGTTGGTGGCCTACTCTCAGGGTAAAACCACCAATAAAGCGATCGCAGGCAATCAGAAGAAGCACAACCTCTCTAAAGAGTTTAACCGCTTCGCCACCATCAGCGCCCCCGGTGCCGAGGTGGGCCCGATCGACTGCGCCGCGCTGGCCGAAGGGGCCAACCTGAAAGCCTCCTTCAAGACCAAAGGGCGCGGTTTTACCGGCGTTATCAAGCGCTGGAACTTCGCCGGTGGCCCGCAGACGCACGGTAGCCGCTTTCACCGCGCACCCGGTTCGATCGGCAACGCTGAGTTTCCCGGTCGCGTCTTTCCCGGTCGCAAAATGCCCGGTCAGTACGGCGTGGAGCAGGTGACGGTGAAGTGCTCGGTGGTCAGCTTCGATGCAGAGAATAAAATCATCGCGGTTAAAGGCAGCGTACCGGGTGCCAACGGCGCTCTGGGCCGCGTAAAGGTGATCTCATGAGTAAAGCGATTGTTCTAAACGAGAAATTCGAGAAGTCCGGTGAGGTGGATCTGCCCGCAAAGTTTGAAGAGATTAGCGAGCAGAACCTCTACCTCTATGCCAAATCTTTTCTGGCGGGGATTCGTAGCTCAAACGCCACGGCCAAAACCCGCGCAGAGGTGAGCGGCACCGGCAAAAAGCCCTTCGCACAGAAAGGGGGCGGTCGTGCCCGCCAGGGAAGTCTGCGCGCGCCGACCTTCGTCGGTGGTGGTGTGACTTTCGCCCCTCGCAGCAACCGCAACTTCACCCAGAAGGTGAACAAAAAGCAGAAGCGGCTGGCCCTTGAGTATGTGCTCAATCGCAAAGCGGCCGAAGGAAGCCTGATGGTGGTGGACTCTTTAGAGATCGCTTCAGGCAAAACCAAAGACGCTGCCGCAATGGCCAAAAAGCTCGCACCCCGAGATGGCCTCTTTGTGGTTTCGTCTCTGAACGAAAAAAACTATCTGGCGTTTCGCAACCTCTCTAGCCACTACCTGATGGAGGCCAGTGAGCTAAACGCCTATATCGCAGCAAGTTATCGTGTGATCGTTATGGAAAAAGCGGTACTTGACTCTATTGTGAAAGAGGGCTGATATGGCGGATATTACCGATATCAAGTCGATTCTCTACACAGAAAAGACTCTGGGTCTGCAAGAGCACGGTGTGGTTGTGGTTCAGACCTCAACCCGTATGACTAAAAACCGTCTTAAAGAGGTGTTTCGTGAGTACTTTGGTGTCACACCCAAAAGCGTAAACTCACTACGCGCTACAGGCAAAGTCAAGCGGTTTCGCGGGATTTTGGGTCAGCGCGAAAGCTACAAGAAGTTCTATGTGACGCTCCCAGACGGGGCGCAGCTAGAATCTCTGGCGGTATAAGGAGAGAAGATGGCAATTAAAACCTATAAACCCTATACCCCCTCCCGCCGCTTCATGTCGGGACTGGATAGCTCGGACATTACCGCCAAGCCCTCCGTCTCCAAGCTGCTGGTGCGCGTTAAGGCGAGCGCCGGTCGTAACAACAACGGCCGCATCACCTCCCGCCACCGCGAAGCGGGCGCGAAGAAGCTCTATCGCATCATCGACTTCAAGCGCAACAAGTTTGGCGTTGAGGGGCGTGTTGCGACGGTTGAGTACGATCCGTACCGCAACTGCCGCATCGCACTGGTGAACTACACCGATGGCGATAAGCGCTACATCCTTCAGGCCGATGGCATGAAGGTGGGCGATAAAGTACAGGCGGCCGAGAGCGGGCTGGATATCGTTACCGGCAACGCGATGAAGCTTAAGAGCATCCCGGTGGGTACCATTATCCACAATATCGAGATGAAACCCGGCAAAGGGGGCCAGATCGCCCGCAGCGCCGGCGGCTATGCGCAGCTGATGGGCCGCGAGGGGAAATACACCATCGTGCGTCTGCCCAGCAGCGAGGTGCGCTACATCCTGAGCGAGTGCATGGCGACCATCGGTATGGTGGGCAATGCGGACTTCTTTAACCGCACCATCGGTAAAGCGGGCCGTGCGCGACACATGGGTATCCGTCCGCAAACCCGCGGTTCGGCGATGAACCCCATCGATCACCCCCACGGTGGTGGTGAGGGCAAATCAAACGGCCACCGTCCGCCCGTTTCGCCCTGGGGTCAGCAGTGTAAGGGCCTTAAGACCCGCAAGAAGTCTAAGCCCTCCAGCAAGTACATTATCACCAGACGGAAAAAAGGCGTGAGGTAAGACCATGGCAAGATCACTAAAAAAAGGGCCGTTTATTGATGATCATCTTCTCAAGAAGGTGTTCAAGGCCAAAAAAGAGAACTCCAACAAGCCCATCAAAACCTGGTCGCGCCGCAGCACCATCAGCCCCGATTTCGTGGGTCTGACCTTTTTGGTGCACAACGGTCGCAACCATGTGGCGGTGTATATCACCGAGAACCACATCGGGTACAAACTGGGCGAGTTTGTCGCAACCCGGACCTTCCACGGTCACAAGGGCAGCGTACAGAAGAAGATAGGAAAGTAAGATGAGTAGAGCACTGCTAAAAAATATTCGTCTTTCACCCACCAAGGCACGCCTGATCGGTCGCGAGATCCAGGGGATGAACGCAGAGGCCGCTTTGGCCGCTTTGCAGTTTATGCCGAACAAGGCGGCGCGGATCATCTATAAAGTGGTCGCTTCCGCTGTGGCCAATGCTGGGCTGGAGGCCAATGAGGCCACCGTCTCAAGCTGTCGTGTCGATCAAGGTCCGGTTCTGCGCCGCTGGAGACCCCGTGCTCGCGGTCGCGCAACCCCTATCCGCAAACCAACTGCGAACATTCTTGTTGAAGTGGCGGAAGCCAAAAAAGGTGGTGAATAATGGGTCAGAAAGTACATCCTATCGGTCTACGCCTGGGGATTAATACCAACTGGAAATCCCGTTGGTTCCCCGGCAAAGCCCAGACCGTTTCCAACATCGGTGAGGACCATAAGGTTCGCACCTTTTTGAAAAAGAAGCTCTACTACGCCGGAGTGAGCGAGATTATCATCGAGCGCACCGTGAAGAAACTCAAGGTGACGCTGGTGGTTGCCCGTCCTGGCGTTGTGATCGGCAAGCGCGGCGGCGAGATCGAGAAGATCAAGCAGCAGCTCTCGTCTTTGGTCAACAAAGAGGTCATTATCAACATTAAAGAGGAGCGCCGTCCTCAGCTTTCAGCCCAGCTCTCAGCTGAGAATGTCGCCACCCAGCTTGAAAAGCGGGTTGCGTTCCGCCGCGCCATGAAAAAGGTGATGCAGGGCGCGCTCAAATCCGGTGCCAAGGGGATCCGTATTCAGGTCTCCGGTCGTCTCGGCGGGGCAGAGATTGCCCGCCGTGAGTGGTACCTCGAAGGGCGCGTTCCGCTGCACACTCTCCGTGCGAAGATCGATTACGGCTATGCCGAAGCACACACCACCTACGGTGTGATCGGCATTAAGACCTGGATCTTCAAAGGGGAGGTTCTGGCCAAAGGGATTCAGGCCGATGCTGAGCAGGGTGATTCCAAAGAGTCGCGCGAGAGCCGTGGGCCCCGCCGCGCACGCAAAGGAGAGTAAACCATGCTGATGCCAAAAAGAACCAAATACCGAAAGCAGATGAAGGGCCGCAACCGTGGCGCCAGCTTTCGGGGCAACGATATCGCCTTTGGTGATATCGGAATCAAGGCGGTAGAGAATGGCCGGATCAACTCCCGCCAGATCGAAGCTGCCCGTATCGCGATGACCCGCCACATCAAACGGCAGGGTAAGGTGTGGATCCGCATTTTCCCCGATAAGCCGCTGACCAAGAAGCCGCTTGAAACCCGGATGGGTAAAGGTAAAGGCGGCGTCGATGAGTGGGTGATGAATATCAAACGCGGTCGCGTTCTCTATGAGATGGCCGGTGTGGAGGAGTCCCTCGCCCGTGAGGCGCTCACCATCGCCGCCAGTAAGCTACCGCTGAAAACAAAAATTGTAACCGTTGGGGCTGATCATGAAATATTCTGAGATCCAGACCAAAGATGTCCAGGAGCTCCAAAAGGAGCTCAAAGAGAAGAAGATGCAGCTCTTTAAGCTCCGTATGAGCCAGAAGACAATGCAGCTGCAAAAGACCAGTGAGATCCGCGATACCCGCAAGGATATTGCACGGATTATGACGGCGATTAACGCCAAGAGGGAGCAGTAAGATGGCAGAAGCACGACAGCCGCATAAGCGCGTCATCTACGGAATCGTGGTCAGCAAATCCGGCGAGAAGAGCGCGAAGATTCGCGTGGAGCGCCGGGTGATGCATCCGCGTTACCATAAGTTTGTCAAGCGCTTTAAAAACTATCAGATTCACGATGAGAAAAATGAGCTTCAGGTTGGGGATAAGGTGGAGGCGGTCGAGTGTCGCCCCCTCTCAAAAACCAAATCCTTCCGCCTGAAAAGCTTTGAGCGAGCAGAGGTGGTAGCATGATCCAGAGCTTTACCCGTATGAATGTGGCCGACAATAGCGGCGCAAAAGAGATCATGTGCATCAAGGTGCTCGGTGGCTCCAAGCGCCGCTACGCCACCTTGGGCGATGTGGTGGTGGCCTCCGTTAAAAAGGCGGTCCCCAACGGCAAAGTCAAAAAAGGCCAGGTGGTCAAGGCTGTGATCGTGCGCACCCATAAAGAGGTGCAGCGTGAAAACGGCTCTTTGATCCGCTTTGATGACAACGCCGCAGTAATTATCGATGGCAAACGCGATCCGGTTGGTACCCGTATCTTCGGCCCCGTGGGTCGTGAGGTGCGCTACGCCAACTTTATGAAGATCGTTTCTCTTGCCCCGGAGGTGCTCTAATGGCAGTTAAACTTAAGATCAAAAAGGGCGACAAGGTTCGCATCATCACCGGCGAAGATCGGGGCAAAGAGGGCGAAGTAGCCGCTGTTTTGCCCAAGAGCGAGCAGGTGATTGTCAGCGGATGCAAAGTGGCCAAAAAGGCGGTCAAACCCTCTGAGAAAAACAAAGAGGGTGGCTTTATCTCCAAGGAGATGCCTATCCATATCTCCAATGTGAAGAAAGTGGAGGGCTAAATCGTGTATCAGTTGAAAAGCATTTACGAATCTATTAAGCCAGAACTGAGCAAGGAGCTGGAGCTTAAAAACCCCATGCTTCTGCCCAAGCTGGAGAAGATTGTGATCAGTGTGGGTGCCGGTGAGGGTGCCAAAGATCAGAAGCTTTTGCAGAATATTGCAGATACTATCACACAGATTGCTGGCCAGAAGGCGGTCATCACCGTCGCGAAAAAGTCGGTTGCCGGCTTTAAGATCCGCGAAGGGATGAACTCTGGCGTGAAGGTGACCCTTCGCGGCAACCAGATGTACAACTTCCTGGAGAAGATGATCGCCGTTGCCGGCCCCCGCATCAAAGACTTTCGCGGTTTCCCCCGCAACGGCTTTGATGGGCGTGGCGCCTACAACTTCGGTCTGACCGAGCAGCTGATCTTCCCGGAAGTCAACTACGACGACATTGTGAAGATTCACGGTATGAACATCACCATCGTAACCAGCGCAAAGAGCGACAAAGGTGCCTTCGCACTGCTCTCTAAGCTCGGTTTCCCATTTGCGAAAAAGGGTTGATATGGCAAAGAAATCAATGATAGCCAAAGCAAAGCGCACCCCTAAGTTTGGCGTGCGCGCCTACACCCGTTGTCAGATCTGTGGTCGCCCGAAGTCGGTTTATCGCGACTTTGGTATCTGCCGCATCTGCCTTCGGAAGATGGCAAGCGAAGGTACGCTTCCGGGCGTGCGAAAAGCCAGTCGGTAAGAAAGGACGACAAATGAATGATGTAATCGCAGACTCTCTGACGCGCATCCGTAATGCGTCCTTGCGCCGCCAGGAGGCCACTAAGCTGGTCTACTCCAAGACCGTCGAGGCGATCTTGAAGATTCTGGAGGAGAAAGAGTATATCCAGGGCTTCAAATCCGACGAGTCGGAGACCAAACGCTTTATCGATGTGTTTCTGAAGTATGACGAGCGCGGTCAGAGCGTGATCAACGAGATCAAGCGGGTCTCCAAGCCCGGTCGCCGCATCTACCGCCCGGCAAACGAGATCAAAAAGTTCAAAAACGGCTACGGCACCATTATCATCACCCCCTCCAGAGGTGTCCTCTCTAACGATGAGGCACACCGTCAAAATGTGGGCGGTGAGGTGCTGTGCACCGTCTGGTAAGGAGAGGCCATGTCAAGAATCGGAAAACTGCCCGTGGCAATTCCTAAGGGCGTAGAGATTAAGCAAAACGGCCAGATTCTGGAGTTTAAAGGGGGTAAACATACCCGCACTCTGGATACCAAAGGTCATGTCAATGTCAAGATCGAAGAGGGGAAGCTGCTCTTTACGCCTGTAGATGATAGCAGCCAATCCAAGGCGTTTTGGGGCACCTACCGTGTCCTGGCAAACAACATCGTCACCGGATTGACCCAAGGGTTTGAGCGGCGGCTGGATATCACCGGCGTCGGTTACCGTGCAACGGTCAAGGGCAACGCCCTGGAGCTGCTTTTGGGCTTTAGCCACCCGATCAACTACGATATCCCTGCCGATATCGAGATTGTGGTAGAGAAGAACACCCATGTGATTATCAAGGGTGTTGATAAGCAGGTGGTCGGTCAGGTGGCCTCTGAGATTCGGGGCTTTAGACCCCCTGAGCCCTACAAGGGCAAGGGTGTTCGCTACTCCGATGAAGTGATTGTCCGCAAAGCGGGCAAGACCGCTAAGAAGTAAGGGAGCGCACCATGCGAGAAAAACTGCTTAAGCAAAAACTGCGAACCCGTCTGAAGCGTAAGCGCCGCATCCGCGCCCAGGTGAGCGGGACAGCGACCAAGCCGAGAGTGAGTGTCTTTCGGTCTAATCGCTACCTCTATGCCCAGGCGATCGATGATCAACAGGGTGTGACGCTGGCGGGTCTGGATGGCGCGGCAGCCAAGATCCCCTCCAATAAAGAGGGGGCCGTCAAGGCGGCTCAGGGTCTGGCTAAAGTGCTTAAAGAGAAGAAGATTGAGGAGATCGTTTTTGATCGAAACGGCTACCTCTACCATGGCGTAGTGGCGGCGTTTGCCGATGAGCTGCGCAACAACGCAATCAAATTTTAAGGCCGGTTGATGCTACAGAGTGAACGAAGAGCGCTTAATCGCGAAGATTTCGAAGAGGTAATCGTCAACATCGGCCGTGTGACCAAAGTGGTCAAGGGCGGCCGCCGCTTTCGCTTCAGTGCGCTAGTGGTGGTTGGCGATAAGAAGGGCCATGTCGGTTACGGCGTGGGCAAGGCAAAAGAGATTCCCGATGCGGTTCGTAAGGCGGTGGATGATGCGTTTAAAAACATGATCTCCATCGGCCTGAAGGGCACGACAGTTGCCCACGATGTGCAGGGGAAGTTCAATGCCAGCGTTGTGCTGCTTAAGCCCGCAGCGGAGGGTACCGGTGTGATCGCCGGTGGTGCGGTTCGCCCCGTTTTGGAGCTGGCCGGTGTGAAGGATATTCTCACCAAGTCGCTGCGATCAAACAACCCCTCTAATGTGGTGCGGGCAACCTGCGCGGCACTCGAAAAACTCAAAGGGTAAGTGATGCTAGAGAATCTAACTCCCGCAGAGGGTTCAACCCACGCCAAAAAGCGCAAAGGGCGTGGCCAGGGAAGCGGCATGGGTAAAACCGCCAGCCGCGGCCACAAGGGCCAGCACGCACGCACCGGTAGCGGTATCCGCATCGGTTTTGAGGGCGGCCAGCAGCCGCTTCAGCGCCGTCTGCCCAAGGTGGGCTTTACCTCCCACCGCGAGAAGCCTTTTGCGATCAGTATCGATCGTTTCCCGGCGGCTAAAGAGCTTAAAGAGATCACGCTAGAGAGCCTCAAAGCGGCCAAGCTGGCCCCTAAGAGCGCCAAGCGTGCCAAGCTGATCGGTCAGGGGGCTAAAGAGCTCGCCGATCGCATCAAAGACGATCTCGTCACCACATCAGGCAAGTAGAGACAATGGATAAAACGCTCGTAACCAAGATCTTAATCACCCTCGGCTTTCTGCTGGTCTACCGGGTGCTGGCCTATGTTCCCACGCCCGGTGTCGATCTGGAGGTGGTCAAAGCCTTCTTTGATGACAACACCGGAAACGCCTTGGGGCTGTACAATATGTTCAGCGGGAATGCGGTGGAGCGTCTAAGTATTATCTCACTGGGCATCATGCCCTACATCACAGCGGCGATTATTATGGAGCTGCTGGCGGCCACATTCCCGGAGCTGGGCAAGCTGAAAAAAGAGCGTGACGGGATGCAGAAGTATATGCAGATTGTCCGCTACATGACCGTGGGTATTACACTGGTTCAAGCGATCGGTGTTTCAATCGGGCTTAACAGTCTCACCGGTGCCGACGGACGCAGTGCGATCATGATCGATCTGCCCACCTTTGTGGCGCTCGCCTCCATCTCTATGCTCGCCGGTACGGTGATGCTGATGTGGATTGGTGAGCAGATTACCCAGCGCGGTATCGGTAACGGCATCAGTCTGATCATCTTCGCCGGTATTGTGGCGGGGATCCCCTCGGCCATCGGCGGGACGGTCAGTCTGGTCAATAGCGGCGAGATGAACTTCCTCGCCCTGCTGGCGGTGCTGCTGGTGA
>PWVP01000128.1 GCA_003561815.1 Campylobacterota bacterium
CAGCTACCACGATCTGCGTACCCGCCGAAGCGCCAATACCAATGTGGTCGATCTCCATATGGTGTTTGATGAGCAGATCCTCTTAAAGGATGCCCACGACATTTCAGACGGCGTGGAGGCGGCGATCCGTGCGCTCGATCCGAAAGCGGGGTGGCTGATTACCGTCCATCTGGACCCCCGCGATGATAGCCAATCAGAGAACTCAGATAGACAAAGCTAAGGAGAGTGGATTTGCACAAAGAGGCGATAGAGCGGGTGAATACAGCGATCGAAGCGGTTCGAAGCGGTAAGATGGTGATTATGATCGATGATGAGGATCGCGAAAACGAGGGGGATCTGGTCTACGCTGCGGCGATGAGCACCCCCCAGATGGTTAACTTTATGGCGATGGAGGCTAGAGGCCTGATCTGTGTCGCGCTGGAGGGGGAGGCGGCCTGTCGGCTGGAGCTCAACCCCATGGTCAGCAGCAACACCGCCAATCATGAGACTGCCTTTACCGTCAGTGTCGATGCGGCTGAGGCGAGTACCGGCATCAGTGCCGCCGAGCGGGATCTGACCATCCGGCTGCTGGCCGATCCCGCCAGTCGTCCTGCGGATCTGGTGCGTCCGGGCCACATCTTTCCGCTGACGGCTAAGCCCGGTGGGGTGCTGGTGCGCACCGGCCACACCGAGGGCTCTGTCGATCTCTGCCGCTTGGCGGGGCTGGCACCTGTGGGGGTGATCTGTGAGGTGGTTAAGGATGATGGCACCATGGCCCGCCGTGACGATCTCGATCTCTTCTCCCAAAAGCACAACATCCCCATCGTCTATATCGCCGATCTCATCGCCTTTCGGCTGATGCGTGAATCGCTGGTGCGATCCGATGGTCAGGAGTCGGGCCACTTTATGGGCACACCGGTGACGATTACACGCTGGCGCGATCACCTCGATCGCCTCCACCGGGCACTGCTCTTTGGCACGCCGGAGACCGCCACGACGGTGAAGTTTCACACCGTGGGCAGCGATGCCGCCTTTTTGCTCAACCCCACCAAATACGAGGGGATGCGAAAGGCGGTGGATCGGCTCCAAAAGAGAGGCGGGGTGCTGGTCTTGATGGATGATCACACCTACCACCATGAGGAGGCGATCAAAGAGTTTGGTATCGGCGCACAGATTCTAAAGGCGCTAGGGGTCGAGCGGCTGACGCTGCTGGCCACCCGCCATGTGGATGAGCCGGTCGCCCTCTCGGGCTTTGGACTGGAGATTGTGGGTGAGGAGGTGCTGGGCTGATGCACCGCTTGACGCTTCGGGTCTACTATGAGGATACCGATTGCGGGGGTGTGGTCTATCACGCCAACTACCTGAAGTTTATCGAGCGGGCGCGAAGCGAGATCTTCTTTCGCGCCGATCGGCTGCCCGAGGAGGCGGGGGGCCACTTCGTGGTGCGCCGCCTCCAGGCGGAGTTCTATGCCCCAGCCAGGCTGGGCGAGAGTCTGGAGATCGAGACGCTTCCGCTACGGCTAAGGGGGGCGGCCTTAACGCTTCTGCAGCGGGTCTTTTGTGGCGATCGGCTGCTCTTTGAGGCGAGCGTGGAGCTCGCCTTTATCCGCCAGGGGCGCCCGGTGCGGATGGGGCGTGCGCTTACGGCGTTTCTAGAGTCGGCATTTGCAGAAGGTAGCGCAAAAGCACCTCCTCATCCCACGCCCCGAACAGATCCTCCGGCGGAGGAGCCGGTGTGAAGCGATTGCCCCTAATCTGATAGACGGTGACGGGGTAGTCGATCTGATTGTTCTCCATCCGCATCCCAAAGGGGTGGCTCACACCACTGTAGTCGCCCTGCTGGCGCTGCTCGATAAAGCTTGTCAGAATCGCCGTGGCGTAGGGAACCCAGTTAAAGCGGATATCGTTCTGCAAAAGTGCGCTTAGCTCACGAAGCTCGGCGCTGCTGGAGCCAATGCTGCTGGCGACGAAAAACTTCTCCACATCGTGGCGCTGGGTGAGGGTGAGAATCATCGGGTTGAAGTTGATCTGGGTGCTGAGCGCCGAGGAGATATTGATATCGTTGTAGGTCACCTGCGAGAGAATCAGGCTGGTGCGCACCGGCTGGGTGTTCAGAAGCAGCGTGGCGTTATCCTCCACCCCTTCGCGCTCAAAGAGCCGCGTGTAGTTGATGCGCGGATTGCTGATGGTGATGCGCGTCGGGGGCATCTGGTACTCTATCTCCGCCTGCTCGGAGATGCGCTGACTAAGAGGAACCGGCTCATCGAAGAGGATGGTCTCATGGAGCGCGTGGGCACGGTACGCACTGAGCGCCTTGAGCTGTGCCGTGTAGTCGATCCCGCCGAAGTAGAGATTTCCTTTGGGGAAAAAGGGCAGCTCCTCTTTGTTGATGGTGGGGATGTAGATCTCGAGGTTGTTGGGCAGGGTGTCGATCATGGAGGCACCATCGGCGGTGAGCGCAGCTATGACATGGCGATAGCCCGACGACTCGATCGCCTCGATCGCCTCTGAGAGGTTGTGGTAGCTCTCATCGCCACTATCAAACACCGCCACCTCAAAGGGAGCATCTCGATAGAGCAGGTAGGCGTTGACGCTGTTGGTGATCATGGAGGCGTAGCGGCCGATCACATCGGTCGGAAGCAGCACCGCGACGCGTAACCGCTCGCTTTTGGGCATCGGGGCGTTAAAGAAGGTGGCGTAGCGCTGATAGGTCTCGCTAAAGACGCGACTCTCCTCGCTGGGCTGGTAGCGGGCCATAAAGGAGAAGATCCGCTCCTGACGCAGCAGCCGCTCCAGACAGGCGCGATCGCAAGGGTCAGGACTCAGATCGATAAAGGTGTTGGTGCTTGCGGGGATGTTGGCATAGATGTGCGGCTTGGAGGGGGCACCCCAAAGCAGCGAAACAAACGCGGCGGTTATCAATAGTGAACGAATAACAATCTGCATCCCCGATTCTACCCTAGCTTTAATTTGGCTTCTCTTGGTCGCCGAAGCGGCCCTCAATCAGCCCCGCCTCATAGAGAAACTGACTGGGCTTGTGATCGATCTTTTTATATTTGTCCCAGCTGGCATAGGAGAGGTAGAGCCGATCGCGCGCGCGGGTGGTGGCCACATAAAAGAGCCTGCGCTCCTCCTCGATCTCGCCCCCCTGACTCATCAGCTTGCGGTTAGGAAAACGGCCATCCATCAGATCGACAACAAACACCTCATCAAACTCCAGCCCCTTAGAGGCGTGTACCGAGAGCAGGTTCACCCCGCTGCCCTCGCTCATCTCCCCGGCACCCAGTACCATCGCGTTGATAAAGCGATCGCACTCTTGGTAGTGGCGCGAGAGCTCCTTAAGGGTCTGGGCTTTGGTAAAGATCCGCTCCTTGGCGTGGGCTTTGGCCGCCTCATCGAGGGTGCGGTTTTTATTGAGCCCCCGTTTGTGGGCGAGCTTATCGGCAATCTGCTCATAAAGGGGCGAGGCGATGAGCTTCTCAATCAGTCTGGCCGGTGAGAGGGGCTGACACAAAAGCCCCGCCACCTGATAGAGGTGGGCGAGAAACTGCGCGCTCTCAGGCTGAAGACCCGGATGGGTCAGTAGCGGATGGCCCCCAAAGCCGCCACTGAGCGTGAAGCGATCGGCCCGTGCGGCGGTGGGGGCTACCTCCTCATGCCCAAAGAGCCCCGGCCGGGTGGGATCGTAGCTTTTAGCAAAGAGCGGCGCGCTGGGCCGTTTGGGATCGAGAAAGCCCCGCAGCAGGTTGCCCTGACCGATCTCAAGCGCGGCGTCGTAGAGCTCCTTTGCGGTGGCGGCACCGATGGCGGGGCCATACTCCAGAATGTGGATAAAGGCGAGCAGATCGCGGCTGTTAACCGCCAGGGTGATCAGATCGAGCAGCACCTTGATCTCGCGCGCTTCGAAGAAGCTTCCGCCCCCTTTGCGGCGGCAGGGGATGCCCAGCTCGCGTAGCATCGCCTCCAGACCATCGGCGCTGGAGTTGTTGCGAAAGATCACCGCGATCGCGTTTTTAGGGCTCTGGCTAAGCGCAATGCGCCGGGCGATATCCTGATACTGATCGAAGAGCTCACCATAGGCCAGAAGCGCCGGTGGGGAGGCGGGGCCGGTTTTGGTCACCTGCAGCTCTTTGGGGTAGATGCGCGGGTTGTGCGCAATCACCCGGTTAGCCAGACTCAAAATCGGCGCACTCGATCGGTAGTTTTTCGAAAGCGAGAAGACCTGCGCACCGGGATAGCGCTCATCAAAGGTGCCGATAATGCCGATCTCCGCGCCATTAAAGGCGTAGATGCTCTGATCGTAATCGCCCACACAAAAGAGCGAGGGGGCACCCAGCGCCTCTAGCAGAGAGTTTTGTAGCGGGTTGGTATCCTGATACTCATCGACGAGCACCTCCTCAAAGGGGCTGGACTCCCCCTCACGCAGCCGCTGGCGCATCAAGAGCAGCAGATCGTTAAAACCGGCAAAACCCAGCTGGCGCTTGAGGGCGTTAAACTCCTCAAACATCCCCTCATAGAGATCCCCATAGAGTTCGTGGGCCGGGTTGCGATCGCTGAGCCACTGGCTAAAACTCCCATGCACCCGGTTCTCCCAGAGGCTGTAGTAGTCATAAAGCGGCGCCGCACTTAAAGGCCCGCTCTCCTGGCGCGCCGTGCGCTGCAAGCGGCGATCGTAGACGGTTTTAAAGAGGGTTTTGAGTTCAGAGGGCTGTTTGAGTGCGATCGGCTCGCCCAGCTTTTTAAGCCACTTGTAACTAACCGAGTGGAAGGTGCCCGCCTGAATCTCGTTGGCCACACCCTGACCAAAGGCGGTGGCGATGCGATCAATCATCTCGCCGGCCGCTTTGTTGGTAAAGGTGAGCAGCAAGATGGTCTCCGGGGCGACACCGCTTTGAAGCAGGTGGGCGATACGGCCGATAATGGTGCTGGTTTTTCCGGTACCCGCCGAAGCGATAATAAGATTTTTTCCTAAAGGGGCGGTTGCGGCGGAGAGCTGTTCAGGATTGAGTTTTTTAAGGGGCATGGTTTACTTCGATAGGAGGTGGTGACCCCTACGGGACTCGAACCCGTGTCGCCGCCGTGAAAGGGCGGTGTCCTAACCGCTAGACGAAGGGGCCTCCGTTTGCGAAAGCGTGGCGGAATTATAGTCAACTTTTGTTAAAGTTTTCTTATGCGAAGAGCCGTTTTAGCCATTTTTTTAGCCGCCCTCTTTTTACTCGGATGCGCCAAGTCGCCTGAACCGGTAACCAAAAGTGTTTTAGTGACCCTCAGGACACAAAATGTCGCTTTTCATGAGACGGCGTTTCTGGTGCGCCAAAACCAGAACCGCTTCGTGCTGCAGATCTATGTGGCGGGGCAGGCGGCCTATGTGATCCGGGCCGGAACGATGATCTGTGTGCAGGATCGCTGCATGGATCGCCGGGAGTTTAACACCCGCCATCTGAGCCACTACTACCCCGAGACCCTGCTGATCGATGTCTTAAGTGGCCGCGCGATCCGGGGTCTAGGCGGCGAGATTGAGCGGCATCCAGAGGGGTTTGTCCAGGCACACACCCTAAAGGATCGCTATGCTATACGGTATGAAAAGAGCGCGCAGGGGGTGCGGTTTGTCGATAGCCACAACCGCATCGTGATCGCCATCAAAGCGCTTTGAGGCGCGCACTAAAAGGAGAGATCAATGAAATATATCGGTGCCCATGTCAGCATCGCCGGCGGGGTGGAAAACGCGCCGGAGAATGCCCGCGCCATCGGAGCCACAGCCTTTGCGCTCTTTACGAAAAATCAGCGCCAGTGGAAGGCCAAGCCGCTCGAAGAGAAGCAGATCGCGCTTTTTAAAGAGCGGTGCGCCGCCTACGGTTACACCCCGGAGCAGATTCTGCCCCACGATAGTTATCTGATCAATCTCGGTGCACCGGAGGAGGAGTCGCTGGAAAAAAGCCGCGCCGCCTTTGAGGATGAGATGGCCCGCTGTGAACAGCTAGGGCTCAAATACCTCAACTTTCACCCCGGCAGCCACAAAAAGATGATCAGCCAGGAGGCGTGCCTGGCTCGCATCGCCGAGTCGGTCAATCGCGCTTTAGAAAAAACCAGTGGGGTGATCGCCGTGATTGAGAACACCGCCGGACAGGGGAGCAACCTCGGCTGGCGCTTTGAGCATCTAGCCGCCATTATCGACGGCGTAGAGGACAAAAGCCGCATCGGAGTGTGTCTGGACACCTGCCACACCTTTAGCGCCGGTTACGACATCCGCACCCCCGAAGCGTACGAAAAGACGATGAGCGAGTTTGAGCAGGTGGTGGGGTTTAAATACCTCTGCGGCATGCATCTGAATGATGCCAAACCGGAGCTGGGCAGCCGTGTCGATCGGCATGAGTCCATCGGCAAAGGCCAGATCGGCTTAGAGGCGTTTAGGCTGATTATGAATGACCCCAGAATGGACGGCATCCCGCTGGTGCTTGAGACCATCGATGAGAGCCTCTGGGCTGAGGAGATCAAACTGCTCTATTCGCTGGTGGATAGCTAGTTATGTATCACACTAAGCTACGCCTACAGCCCGCAAAGCGGGCGTGCTTTAGCGGCCACAGCGGCCCAAGCGTAGCCCTTAGGGGCTTTGCTCCTAAGGGCGTGTAGTCAAATGGTTGTTCATATCTGCTGTTCGGTGGACAGCTGGTATTTTTTGCAGAAAATTCGCGAAAAGTATCCCGATGAGGCGCTGATCGGCTTTTTTTATAACCCCAATATCCACCCCGAAAGTGAGTATCAAACCCGCCTGATCGATAGCCGTCGCAGCTGCGAGCAGCTGGGTATCGCCTGGATGGAGGGGGATTACGATCCCGAAAATTGGATGGCGGCCACGAGGGGGTTGGAGGAGGCGCCGGAAAAGGGGGCACGGTGTGCGGTCTGTTTTGATCAGCGCCTTTTAAAAACCGCCGAGCTCGCCGATCGGCTTGGTCACGCCACCTATACCACCACGCTGCTGATGAGCCCTAAAAAGGATTTCTCCCAGCTGCAAAATGCCGCCGATCGGCTTTCACTGCACTATCAGGCCCGCTTTATCATCGAGGATTTTCGTAAAAAGGGGGGCACGCAGGCGCAGTTTGCGCTGGCAAAGCAGATGGCGGCCTATCAGCAGGACTACTGCGGCTGCCTCTATGCTCTGCGCGCTCAACGCGCCGCTCAGAACCGCCCGGCACTGGAGCTGGTCACGCCGCTTCAAGGCCCCGATCGCTTAGCCGATCGCCACCGGCTCTACCAAAAGCGAGAGGCGCTTGAAAGGGCCGGTCAAAGCCCCCTTCTGATCAGGCAGCGAAAGATGGGCTGGCATCTTCTGAAAGGGGGGCTGTGGCGACTGGATGGAGAGGCGATCAAGAGCGAGATTCTGGCCTACTCGGTGGGCCGCTACCACCTGAACACGCCGCTAAAGAGGGTGGACGATGAGATAGCCCTTTTGCAGAAGCAGCCGGGTGTGGTGCTCGCGCGCAGCTTTGCCGATCGTCACGGCCCCTCAAGCGCGTCAATCCGTCAGGCGCTGGGGCTGGGCCCATGGGATATCACCCCCATCTTTATCGTCAAGTCACTGCCCAGGGGGCCGCTACGCGTTGAGCTGGAGGCGGTGCTTGATGAGGAGAGTGGGGGGATTTTAGCCCACTTTCAGTAGAATAAGCGCTATTTTCAAAAGCGCGACGGGCCATCGCCCCCATCAAGACGCTTTTAAGGAGCAGTGCTGTGGTTTTGGATGTGAACGAGGTTCAGAAAATTCTACCCCACCGGGTCCCCTTTTTGTTGGTCGATCGTGTCACGGCGATTAAGGCGGGGGAGTGTGTGGAGGCGTACAAAAACATCTCCATCTCTGAGCCGGTTTTTCAGGGCCACTTTCCCGATCATCCCATCTATCCGGGGGTGATGATTTTAGAGGGTATGGCCCAGACCGGAGCGATTCTCGCCTTCTATGAGGAGGGGGGCGAGGCGGTTAAAAGCATCGAGGATAAGGTGTTTTACTTTATGTCCATCGATAAGGCGAAGTTTCGCAAGCCCATCCGTCCGGGCGATCGGCTGGAGTATCGGGTGAGTATCCTCAAGCACAAAGGCGCTGTCTGGGTCTTTGAGGGCAAAGCCTTCGTCGATGGGCAGCTCGCGTGCGAAGCGGAGCTCAAAGCGATGGTGGTGGATAAGTGAGTATCCACCCCACCGCGATCATTGAGCCCGGCGCCCAGATTGATGAGGGGGTGCATATCGGTCCGAACGCCTATATCGGCCCTCATGTCACGATAGCCAAAGGCACTTCGATCGGCTTAGGGGCACTGATCGAGGGGCACACCACCCTGGGCGAAAACTGCCGGGTTTCTGCCTATGCTGCCCTGGGAACGGCGCCACAGGATCTCAAGTACGCCGGCGAGCCGACCCGGCTTGAGGTGGGCAAAAACAGCACCTTTCGGGAGTTTGTGCAGATCAACACCGGCACCGAGAGCGGCGGGGGTCTGACCCGTATCGGCGCGGAGTGTCTGATTATGGGTCACACCCATATCGCCCACGATGTGCTCATCGGCGATCGCTGCATTATCGCCAACTTCTCCGGCCTGGCAGGCCATGTGGAGCTGGGCGATCAGGTGGTGATCGGTGCACAGACCGGCATCCATCAGTTTGTCAAGGTGGGGGCCTATACGATGATCGGGGGCGCTTCGGCCGTTACGCAGGATCTGCCCCCCTTCGTGCTGGCCGAGGGCAACCGTGCGGTGCTGCGCGGGCTGAATCTGGTCGGGCTTCGCCGCCATCTGAGTCGCGAGGCGATCGATGCGCTCAAGCCCGTCTTTAAACAGCTCTTTCGCAGTGGCCAGAGCCCCAAAGAGGCAGCGACCGCGCTGCTGGAGAAGACGACAACCCCCGAAGTTAAAACCCTCTGTGAGTTTGTGATCGCCTCTAAGCGGGGCATTCCGATCCGTCAAGAAAAGGTAGTTTAGTTGAGAGCCAAAAAGTGTAGTTTCTGTCAGGCCAGCGAGAGTCAGGAGAACCCGATCATCTCTGGAGATGGGGTCACCATCTGTAAAGCGTGCGTGCTGGCCGCACACAAAGTGATGACCGGACAGGAGGGGGCCGATACGCCGCTTCTGGATATGAGTCAGCTCAGCCCCAAGATGCTCAAGTCCATTCTCGATGAGTATGTGATTGGGCAGGAGGAGGCGAAGAAGGTGTTCGCTACGGCGGTCTATAACCACTATAAGCGGATCTTTCGCCAGCATGAGATTGAGGATGACGATTCGCAGATCTCCAAATCCAATGTCCTGCTCATCGGCCCCACCGGCAGCGGCAAAACCCTGATGGCCCAGACGCTGGCCAAATACCTCGATGTGCCCATCGCCATTACCGATGCGACCAGCCTGACCGAGGCGGGCTATGTGGGCGAGGATGTGGAGAATATCCTCACCCGTCTGCTGCAAAACGCCGGAGGCGATCTGCAAAAGGCGCAGCGGGGCATTGTCTTTATCGATGAGGTGGACAAGATCGCCCGCTTAGGCGAGAACCGCTCCATCACCCGGGATGTGAGTGGCGAAGGGGTGCAGCAGGCACTTCTCAAAATCGTCGAGGGCAGCCAGGTGAACATCACCCCTAAAGGGGGGCGCAAACACCCCCAGCAGGAGTTTAGCCAGATGGATACCACCAATATCCTCTTTATCGCCGGGGGGGCCTTTGATGGGCTGGAGGAGATTGTGGCCCGCCGGGTGGGGAAAAATGTGCTCGGCTTTACGCAGGATAAGCGCAGCACACGCCAGACGCGGGATCTGATCCATCAGCTCGAGCCCGATGATCTCATTAGCTACGGTCTGATTCCAGAGCTGATCGGGCGGCTGCATGTGGTGACCACTCTGCGAGAGCTACAGACGGAGGATCTGGTCCATATCCTCACTGAGCCAAGAGATGCGCTGATTAAGCAGTATCGCAAGCTCTTTGCGATGGATGGCGTGAAGCTCACCTTTGAGCCCGAGGCGCTTGAAGCGGTGGCCGAGGGGGCCATCAAACGAAAAACCGGCGCCAGAGGGCTGCGCTCCATTATCGAGAAGGTGATGCTTGAGACCATGTATGAGCTGCCGGAGTTAGAGGGGTATGAGGTGGTCATCAACCAGGCGTGTGTCACGGGGCAGGAGCCGCCCCTCTACATCAAAATGACTCCAACTAAAAAAAGCGCATAAGGAAAGCTCATGTTTTTTGATAAAGTGATTGGCATCTTCTCCAGTGATATCGCCATCGATCTTGGAACGGCCAACACGGTGGTGATTGTCCGGGGCCACGGTATTGTGATTGATGAGCCCTCGGTGGTGGCGGTACAGCGCGATGCGACCGGCCGCAACCGTATCCTGGCGGTGGGCAAAGAGGCGAAGGATATGGTGGGCAAAACCCCCGGCTCCATCACGGCGATTCGCCCCATGAAAGATGGCGTGATTGCCGACTTTGAGATGACCGAGCGGATGATCCGCTACTTTATCGAGAAGGTACATAAGCGCAAAGCCTTTATTCGCCCCCGGATTGTGATCGGTGTCCCCTACGGTGTGACGCAGGTGGAGCGCAAAGCGATCAAAGAGTCGGCCATGAGTGCCGGGGCCCGTGAGGTGTTCTTGATCGAAGAGCCGATGGCCGCCGCGATTGGTGCCGGACTGCCGGTCAAAGAGCCCAAAGGTTCACTGGTGGTCGATATCGGTGGCGGCACGACCGAGATCGGGGTGGTGAGCTTAGGTGGCCTGGTGATCAGTAAGTCCATCCGCGTGGCGGGGGATAAGCTCGATACGGCGATTGTGGACTACATCAAGCGCAAACACAACCTGCTGATCGGGGAGCGGGTGGCCGAAGAGATCAAGATCAACATCGGCAACGCCGTCGCCCCCAAAGAGCAGAAGACGATGTTTGTCAAGGGGCGCGATCAGATCACCGGTCTGCTCTCGACCATCGAGTTTAGCACCGATGATACCCGCGAGGCGATCAAGGACACCCTTAAAGATGTCCTGGAGGCGCTTAAGGATGTCCTGGAGATTACGCCGCCGGATCTTGCGGGCGATATTGTCGAAAACGGCATTATCCTCACCGGCGGGGGGGCAATGCTGGAGAATATCGACAAGTACCTCTCCGATGCCACCCGTCTGCCGGTCTATATCGCTGAGGAGCCGCTGCTGGCAGTGGCCAAAGGGGCCGGTCGGGTTCTAGAGGAGATCGACCTACTACAGCAGATCGCCTACGACTAACCGATGCTCAAGAAGCTTGCACTCGCTCTCGCCGCGCTGGCGGCAGTGGCCATTATTTTGCGCTACGAGTCGGTGAGTGCCAGCCTCTTTCTGGAGGTGAGCGGCTGGATACGCGGCCACTACCACAACGCGATCGAGGCGGTCGATGAGGGGGTGACCACCTGGTTTAATCAGGCGGCAACCATCGAGGCGCTCAGTGAGGAGAACCGCCGACTGAAAAAGCAGGAGCAGACCCTGAGCGCCTTTGCTGCGGAGGTGATTGCCCTCTCTCGATTAAGAAGCTACGAGACGCCGCCGGATTTTAGTGTCACGACCGTGCGCGCCCTCTCCTATGCGGCGCTGCCGGATCTGCATAAGATCCTGATCGACTACGACGGTCTGGGGCCCAATGAGGTGCGCGGGCTCATCTACAACAACCAGACCGCCGGGATCGCCGTACAGTCGGTGGGCAGCCAGACCAAGGTGCTGCTGAACGGGGATGCGAAGTGCTCCTATGCGGTCTATATCGGAGAGAGTCAGGTGCCCGGCATTATCATGGGCAAGAGCGATCAGGAGATGATTGTGCGCTATATTCCCGCCTGGATGCAGGTTGAGAAGGGCGATGAGGTGGTCACCAGTGGCCTTGATGGGATCTTTTTTGCCGGTGTGCAGGTGGGGACGGTGACGCAGGTTCACCGTCTTAATGCCTATATCGAGGCGACGGTGCGACCCCACCACAACGCCTTTAACCCCGGCTATTTCTATTTAGTTGAATCCACCAGATAAAAGAGGAGCGATGCCAAAACGAACAGATATTCAGACTATTTTGCTCATCGGTTCCGGGCCGATTGTGATCGGTCAGGCGTGCGAGTTTGACTACTCCGGCACCCAGGCGGCCAAAACCCTCAAACGCGAGGGGTACCGGGTGGTGCTGGTCAACTCCAACCCCGCCACCATCATGACCGACCCGGAGTTTGCCGACTGCACCTATATCGAGCCGATCCAGGAGGATGTGATCGCGCGGATTATCGAGAAGGAGAGGGTGGATGCGATTTTGCCCACCATGGGGGGGCAGACCGCACTCAATGTCGCCATGAAGATGCACGAACAGGGGATGCTCAAGGGGGTGAAATTCCTCGGCGCCAACCCCGAGGCGATTAAAAAGGGCGAAGATCGCCAGGCCTTTAAAGAGGCGATGATCCGAATCGGCATGGATATGGCCAAAAGCACCTATGTCTACAACATGGATGAAGCGATCGCCGCCGCTGAAGCGATCGGCTTTCCGATTATCGTGCGCGCCTCTTATACCCTAGCCGGTGGCGGTTCGGGGGTGGCCTACAATATCGACGAGTTTAAAGAGATCGCCCAGGCGGGTCTGGATGCCAGCCCGATTAATGAGATCCTGCTCGATGAGTCGCTTCTGGGGTGGAAAGAGTACGAGATGGAGGTGATTCGCGACAATAAAGACAACTGCATCATCGTCTGCTCCATCGAGAACTTCGATCCGATGGGGGTGCATACGGGCGATAGCATCACCGTTGCGCCGGCCTTGACCCTGACCGATAAAGAGTATCAGCAGATGCGCGACGCCTCCTTTGCGATTTTGCGCGAGATTGGGGTGGATACCGGTGGCTCCAATGTGCAGTTTGCCGTCGATCCCAAAACCGGCCGCATGACGGTGATCGAGATGAACCCCCGGGTGAGCCGATCGAGCGCACTCGCCTCCAAAGCGACCGGCTATCCCATCGCCAAAGTGGCCACGCTGCTCGCCGTGGGCTACACCCTCGATGAGATCAAAAACGACATCACCGGCACACCGGCAAGCTTTGAGCCTAGCATCGACTATGTGGTGACCAAAATCCCCCGCTTTAACTTCGAGAAGTTCCCCGGCGCGCTGAGCACACTCGGTACGGCGATGAAGTCGGTGGGTGAGGCGATGGCGATGGGGGTGACCTTTAAAGAGTCGCTCCAAAAGGCGCTCTGCTCACTGGAGACCGGCCTAAGCGGTCTGGATGCGATCGAGTGCGACGAGGAGACGCTGCTGTGCGAGATTCGCCGCCCCAACGAGAAGCGGATTTTGTATGTGGCTGAGGGGCTGCGGCGGGGTATGAGTGTCGAGCAGCTCTTTGGGCTGTGCGCCATCGATCCCTGGTTTCTCTATCAGCTAGAGGAGCTGGTGGCCGAGGAGAAGCAGATGGCGCTGGATCTGCTTCAGGATGCTAAAGCGCTCGCCCGGGTCAAATCGATGGGCTTTAGCGATCGCAAGATCGCCGAGCTGCTCAACCGCAACGAGGGGCTGGAGCTGAGCGAAAACGAGATCTATCTCGCCCGCAAGCGCCTGGGGGTCGATCCGGTCTACTCGGAGGTGGACACCTGTGCTGCGGAGTTTGAGGCGCTCACCCCCTACCTCTACTCCACCACCCCGATGCAGCCCACACCACTTAAAAAGCGCGAAGGGGATCGAAAGCGGGTACTCATCCTGGGCGGCGGCCCCAACCGGATCGGGCAGGGGATTGAGTTTGACTACTGCTGCGTGCACGCCTGCTTTGCCTTAGAGGAGATGGGCATCGAGACCATTATGGTCAACTGCAACCCCGAGACGGTCTCCACCGACTACGACACCTCCGATGTGCTCTACTTCGAGCCGATCGATATGGAGCGGGTGCGCAGCATTATCGAGCGCGAAGATCCCGATGGGATTATCGTCCACTTTGGCGGCCAGACCCCCCTGAAGCTTGCTAGAGGCCTAAGCGCCATCGGCGCACGGATCATCGGCACCTCGGCCAAGACCATCGATATGGCTGAAGATCGGGAGAAGTTCTCCGCCTTTGTCCACGCCCACGATCTGCTTCAGCCCCCCGGCGGTACGGCGAGTACCCGTGAGCAGGTGTTTGAGATTGCGGCACAGATCGGCTATCCGGTGCTGGTGCGCCCGAGCTATGTACTCGGTGGCCGGGGAATGCGGATTGTCTACGATGAGCAGGAGCTCAAACTCTATGTCGACGAGGCGGTGGGCATTAGCTCCGAAGCGCCGCTTTTGGTGGATAAGTTTCTCGATCGGGCCACTGAATTGGATGTGGATGCCATCAGCGATGGCGAGCAGGTCTTTATCGGTGGGATTTTGGAGCATATCGAGGAGGCGGGGGTTCACTCCGGCGACTCTGCTTGCTCGCTTCCGGCGATGACGCTGCCTCAGAAGGTGCTCGAAGCGGTGAGCGAACAGACCCGCACCATCGCACTGGGACTGGGGGTCAAGGGGCTTTTAAACATCCAGTTTGCCCTGCACAATGACGCGATCTATCTGATTGAGGTCAACCCCCGCGCCTCCCGTACGGTCCCTTTTGTCTCTAAAACCACCGGCATCCCGCTGGCCAAGGTGGCCACCCGGGTGATGTGGGGCGAGCCGCTTCCTAAGGCGCTTGAGGCGTACGATCGAAGCGGCATCGTATATGAGGCTAATGGTGTGCTTCAGGCGCGTCTTAAGGATCTGGTGGCGGTCAAAGAGGCGGTCTTTCCCTTTAGCAAGCTGCCCGGTACCGATCTGCTCCTCTCGCCAGAGATGAAATCCACCGGTGAGGTGATGGGCATTAGCGAGAACTTCGGCATCTCCTTTGCCAAAGCGCAGCTCTCAAGCCACAACCCCATTCCAGCCGAGGGGAAGCGGATCTTCATGTCGCTGACCGATCTCGATAAGCCCCGGGGTGTTGAGCTGGCGCGGGAGTTTGTGGCGCTGGGGTTTGCGATCGTGGCGACGGCGGGTACGGCGCGGACCCTCAGCGAGGCGGGTGTGGCCGCCGAGAGTGTGCTCAAGGTGAGCGAGGGGCGGCCCAATGTGGTCGATCTCTTCAAAAACCGGGGCGTCGATCTGGCCATCAACACCTCTGATAACAAGCGGAGCAAAGATGACGCCAAGCGGCTGCGCCAAGCGGTTTTGAGCAGCAAGATCCCCTACTTCACCACCCTGGCCGCCGCGCGGGCGACGCTGGAGGCGATTCGCCAGATTCGAGCGGGCAAGAGCCTCTCGCCCCGATCGCTGCAGAGCTATCTGAATCTGTGATTCCAGCAGGCAGCCAGCAGGTGGTGCTGATGCAGAGCGACACCACCGTGGGGCTTATCAGTCAGGATGGCTTGAGGCTCAATCGCCTCAAGGGGCGTCCAGACAATCAGCCGCTGATCGAGACCGTCACCTCCTTTTCGGTGCTGCGGTCGCGTCTTCGAGTACCCGTCTGGGCGCGGAGTATGATTCGCCGTTTCAAGCGCACCACCGTCGCCTATCCGCAGGGGCGGGCGATTCGGGTGCTCTGTGGCAAGCACGCCCGGCCGCTTGAGGCGCTGCAGTGGGCCTACTCCAGCAGCGCCAACCCCACCGGCGGGGCGTTTGATGAGTCCTGGGCCAGGGCGCAGGCGGATCTCTATCTGCTGCGTCCGGAGGGGTTTTCGCCACAGGCGGCCTCTGCGATTGTGCGCCTTGGCCGGGGCGGACGCTTGAAAAAACTACGCTAAAGGCAAAGTGATGGATAAGCAGAGCGGTATTATTCAGATGTTTAACGACATCTCCCCCACCTACGATCGGCTCAACCGGATTTTGAGCTTCGGGGTTGATCGTCGCTGGCGCCGCAGCGCCTGTGAGAAGGCGCTGAAGCTCTACGACAAACCGCTTGCCCACCTGGTGGATGTGGCCACCGGTACGGGGGATCTGATCCTCTTTTGGCGCCGGGCGGCCGGGCGGCTGGGGCTAAGCATCGAAAAGGAGAGCGGCATCGATCCGGCGGTGGGGATGCTCGAGATCGCTCGAAAAAAGGTCGAAGGCGCCACCTTTTTAGAGGGGCAGGCGGCCGCTTTGCCAATCGCCGATCAGAGCGCCGATATTGTGAGTATCAGCTACGGGATTCGCAATGTGGTTGATCTGGAGGGGGCGATGAAAGAGTTTTACCGGGTGCTTAAGCCCGGCGGACTGCTGGTGATTTTGGAGTTTATGAGCCACGAGAAGAAGGGGCTGATGGATCGCCTCACTCTTTTTTATATGAAGCGGCTGCTGCCAGCCATCGGGCGGCTTATCTCCAAAGACCCCCGGGCGTACACCTATCTGCCCGAGTCGATCGAGGCCTTTTTGAGCAGTGAGCAGATGGCCGATAAGCTGCAGGCGGCGGGTTTTGAGCTGGTGCAGATTCACGATGAGACCTTTAAAATCTCCACCCGGTTTATCGCCCGAAAGCCGCAATGACCCCCTTAAGTGTCAGCGCGCTCAACCAGCAGATTAAGGCGCTCTTAGAGAGCCACTTTATGCAGGTGAGCGTCGTCGGCGAGATTGGGCGGGTCACCTACCACACCTCCGGCCACATCTACTTCTCCATTAAAGATGAGCGCTCCACCCTCGATGGGGTGATGTTTCGATCCAATGCGGCCAAGCTCCGCTTCCGTCTGGAGAGTGGCTTGAGGGTGATCCTGCACGGCGGGGTGAGCCTCTATATGCCCCGGGGTAGTTATCAGCTTCTGTGCAGCCATATTGAGCCCGAAGGGGCGGGGGCGCTCGCGCTGGCCTTTGAGCAGCTTAAAAAGGAGCTCTCAGCCAAGGGGTATTTCGATCCGGCGCGCAAACGCCCGCTTCCGCTCTATCCGAAACAGGTGGCGCTGATCACCTCCGCGACCGGGGCGGCGCTTCAGGATATGTGCCGTGTGGCCCAGCGGCGCTGGCCACTGGTGAGGCTTATCGGTGTCAATGTGCTGGTGCAGGGCCAGGGGGCGGCGGAGAGTATCGTCGCAGGGCTCAAGCGGGCTGATCGCCTCGGTGTGGATGTGGCGGTGCTCGCCCGTGGTGGCGGGAGCATGGAGGATCTTTGGAGCTTTAACGAAAAGAGCGTTGCTGAGGCGATCTATCGGATGCAGACACCGCTGATCTCCGCCGTGGGCCATGAGATTGACACGGTGATCAGCGACTGGGTGGCCGATGTGCGCGCGCCCACCCCCTCTGCGGCGATGGAGATGCTGCTGCCTGAGAGCAACGAAGAGCGGATGCGGCTAATCGAGCTGAGAGGCCGCATGGACGATCGCTTAGGGGCGCTTTTAGCCACCAAGCATCAGGCGCTCAGCCACCTTAAAGAGGCGCTGGCCGCCCAGAGCTTCTCAGCGCGCCTGGCGCGCGCCTTTGAGACGATCGAGCAGCTGCGTCAGGGGCTCGATCGGCAGATGGGGTGGCGGCTGGATCAAAAAGCGCAGCACCTCTATCGCACCCTGCTTGATAGCGCCATGCACCATCAGCTAGAGCGCAAAGCGGCCCTCTGCGCCTCTTTGCAAGAGCAGATGGCGCTCTCCGATCCGGCCAGGCGGCTCCAAAAAAAGAGCGCACAGCTGCTTCTAGAGGGTCAACCCGTATCGCTGGGCACCCTTAAAGCCGGAAGCGAGGTGCAGCTGGTGGATGCTACCCATAAGGCCCGTGCGCGCATCGAGTCGATAGCGCCGTATCGCTCCTCATAGTGCTGGGGATTTGATTAAAATTGGGAACAGTTGTTGCTGCATTGGGGGTAAGACTCTCCCAAGGAAGCCGCAATGCGCCTATCACTTATGGTACTCTTTTTCGCCGCTCTTCTCTACGCCCAGGGCAGCTATCAGCTCCCTTTAAAACCCGGTGTCTGGCACCTGGTGGGGGTGAACGGTTTTCACCACAATGTCTCAGCGCTGGATAACAGCTTTGAGAGCGGGGGCAGCTGGGTCACCATCCGGGAGGATACGACAGCCGGACGGGTGAGCACCTGGGACTACATCGATGAGAGCACCAAAAGCAGCGGCCATCAGCCCAATATGGGCGATCCGGTCTACTCCACGCTTGGCATCATGCTCGATCCGGCGGTGGACTCCGGCCTGGAAGAGACCTGGATTAACTACCAGCAGCGGCCAAAGGATCCCGCCAAGCCGATGCTTAGCATGATGATCAGCTCCCAAGGCCACGGGCGGCGGGCCGATATCCGCATCGACTTTCAGTCGGACTATCAGGGCGAGACCTTCTATATCCGCTTTTTTGATGATGAGGGGGGCTCACTGGTGATGGAGGGGGTGTTTGATCCCCGCTTTACCCGCGATCGCCCCGCGAAGCTGCGCCCCAGAGTTCAGCCCGATGGCTATGTCACCCGTATTCGCGATATCGTCGATATGAACCTGAGTGATAACAACACCTCTGCGCTGCACCTGATCAATGTCAATGACGACTCCCTCTTTGCCACCCACGGCACAACGGAGGTGGGGGGTCGCCAGCGGTTGGGGCTGGATGATCGCATCACCGCCTACCACTGGAGCGCCCGCAATCAGCTCTGGTCGGTCTACGCCTCTGACAACAGCGAAGCGGCCAACGACTTTAACCATCTAGAGCCCGGCAAAGCCTACTGGATTCGGCTGGATACCCCCCAGCAGGGCGATGAGGCGGGTCTGCTGCTCGGTCACGGCGGCATCGATGAGAAGGAGACCTACCGCGACGGACTGGTACAAAACCGCTGGAATCTGCTCTCCTTTGAGGATAGCTACCTGCGGGAGGTGCCCAGTGCTATCTTTATCCCTGTAGGTGGCGCTGGGCTACCTGAGATTGTGGTGCGCGATAACTTCCGCCGCGATGCGATGCGCATTGAGGCTAACGAGGCGCCTCTGGATGCAGCCCAGGCGATTAGCCACTGGGCCTACAGCGCCGATCGCAACGGAAGTCACCGGTGGCAGGTGCGCGCCTATCCCGCCTATCAGGATGGCAGCGACGGGCTGCTGGTGATCTCAGATGAGGATTTTGAGATTGAGGCGGCGGGGGCTAGAAGTGCCTCAGGGCGCGATCTCTTTCCCGGCAGCAGCGAGGAGGTGCTGGGCCAAAACCGCACCTTTATGCAAAGCCGCATCGATGAGTATCTGATCGCCATTCGACCCAATACAGCACTCTATGCGCTCGATGAGAAGGCGGCCGCCGTTGGCATCGCCATCCCCGGCGGTGGGGCTTCGATCAAGGTGGACCTCTCCCAGGCAAGCAATTTTAATCAAGTGCGCGAAGCGTTTGAGAGCGCGCTGCAAGGGGCCGGTGACAGTGTGATCAAAGATGTTGTCGCGCTGGATAGCACCTATGATGGTGATAAAGATACGCTGCTGCTGGCCGCCTCTAAGCGGCTCTTTGTGCGCGATAACACCCATATGCGCCTCTTTGAGTATACGCCAGGGGCAGGGGAGTCGTTTCGGCTGCGTGCGCCCAACACCCCCTATCAGCTCATCGCCTACGCCGATAGCACCGCCGAGCTGGTGGAGAACATCAACCAGTTTGCCGGGGCGCTTCAGATCCGCGCCTATGAGGTCAACGCCACCGGGGGCGTGCTGCTCGCCTCCAGCCACCATCGCAGCTATGAGCTTCAGGAGTTTGCCCAGCGAACCCAGTTTAAGCCTGTCGGGCTGGGCGCTGAGATCAACGCCACCTTAAAAGGGGCGATCGATGAGGTGTATAGCCCGCTGGATCTCGCCCGCGTGGCGATCGGTGAGGACTCAACACCCTATCAGATTCCGGTGATGACGGACGATCTGAGCTTTAGCGCCAAGTGGGCGCCGGACTTTCCGCTGACCGGGCCGCTCTATTCGCTTCGAAAGGCAGCGGGGGCCAACTCCTGGCCGGAGGTGATGGTGGGCGGGGTGACGCGCCACGATGAGACCATCTTCTGGCGTCAGGCGGATCTGACCATGCCGGTCTATGAGTGGAAGGAGACCAGCAGCCGCTTTAATCTCTTCAGGATGCACAAGGAGCGGGGCTACTGGGTCTATATGCGCAGCAGCGGTGCCAGCGAGGATGTGACCAAGCAGAGCCTGAGCCGACAAGGCCGCGTCAGCCGCAACTACAGCAACCACTTTGAGGGCGGCAGCGGCAGTGTGGCCGCAACGCACAACCATATCGATCTCGATATCGAGGTCAACGCCGGCGGCCTGGAGGGGATGGCCGCCGCGGCGGGAGAGATGCCCGAGACGGTTCAGGTGCATATAGAGGGGGAGGTGGTGCCGCTGATCAAGAGTGGCAGCAGCTTTACCTATCTTGGAGAGCTTAGCAGCCACGATCAGCCCGCACTGGCGGCACGCAACAACCCTGAGCCGCCGGTGGGGATGAGCCTCTATATCTCCAATGGCCGTGGCGCGCTTTTAGAGGAGAACTTTACCTTTAACAACATCCAGCCCGATGTGCCCGATTACCACTTCGATCTCAACATCACCGGATCGTACAACGGTGGCCTGGTGGTCAATATCCACGATGCGAGCAAGATCCGCATCTATGAGGGCAACATCTCCGATGTGATGAGCCAGAACAAGCTGATCTGGGAGCAGACACTCGGCGCGAATAGCGGTGAGCACTCTTTGCATCTGCTCGGTGGCGGTGTGGATGGCAGCGGCACCATCACCTACGCCACACCGGCAAAGCCCTACTACGATCTTAGGCTCATTGGCGAGGGGGGCAATCAGCTCCACTCGGATGTCCGCCGGGTTCTCTATGCGCCGCTTTATAAGGGAACCGACATGATCAGCACCGCCCTTAGCGATCCGGCAGATACCAACGCCACGCCGATTCGCTTTAGCCACACCGGCCAGAGCTACGACTGGGTCTATGATAATAACAACCAGCCCACCGATGGAGGCGTCCAGCTTCAGCTCGGTGCCAGCGAGCACAACGCCAGCGACACCAACACCACGATTCTGATCTACAAGTCAGAGGCGGGGGTGAGCCTGGATCAGGGTCCGGCTGATTTCATTGGCCTGCAGAGTGAGACAGGGGATCATCTAGCGACAGTGGGCTATATGCCCGCCTATCGCCACAGCGTCTTCTATCTCTACAGCCCGGAGCGTGAGCAGCTCTACTACGGGATCTTTCCGGATACCAACGGGCTTAGCGTGGATTACACCCTCAAACCGATTGAGACCGATCAGCGCATCCACAACTTCCACGCCATCGCGCCATAGGCGTTCAAGGGTGGCCTAGGCCACCCTATGCTAAAATCGCGGCAACTCTTCACGAAAGCTTGTCTAAAATGCAACTGGATGCCACCACACTTCAAAAAATGTCTAACACTATCCGCTTTTTAGCCGCCGATATGGTACAGAAGGCCAACTCCGGCCACCCGGGAATGCCGATGGGTCTGGCCGATATGATGAGTGTCTTTCACTTTTACTACCGCCACAATCCAGCCGATCCGCGCTGGATTAACCGCGATCGGCTGGTCTTCTCCGGTGGCCACGGAAGTGCGCTGGTCTACAGCCTGCTCCATCTTTGGGGCTACGACCTCTCGCTCGAGGATCTTAAAGCGTTTCGCCAGATGGACTCGAAGACCCCTGGTCATCCTGAGTTTGGCCATACGCCCGGCGTAGAGGTGACCACCGGCCCCCTGGGTCAGGGGGTGGCCAACGCGGTCGGCTTTGCCCTGGCGGCCAAACAGGCGGCCAAGCTGCTCAACACCCCGGCTAGCGCCTTTATCGATCACAAGGTGTGGTGCTTCTGTGGGGATGGGGATCTGATGGAGGGGATCAGCTACGAAGCGTGCTCGATCGCCGGACACAACAATCTGGATAACCTGGTCGTCATCTACGACAGCAACAACATCACCATCGACGGCAGCTGCGATCTCAGCTTCAGCGAAGATGTCTCGATGCGTTTTCATGCGCAAGGGTGGCAGGTGCTGAGCATCGACGGCCACGACTATGAGGAGATTGAGGCGGCCTTTGAGGCGGCCAAAACCCAGAAGGCGCCGCTGCTGATTATTGCCCGCACCCTGATTGGTCGCGGGGCGGCCAGCATGGAGGGGAGCCACAAAACCCACGGTGCGCCGCTGGGTGAAGCGGAGCTGGAGGCCTCTAAAGCGAAAGCCGGCTGGCCCAAGGAGAGCTTTTTTATCCCCCAGGAGGCGGCCCAGTGGTTTGGCAGCGCGGCTGAAAAGGGCGATCTGGCTCAGCGCGAGTGGCAATCCAGCCTCAATCAAGCCCCCTTTAAAGAGCAGAATGCGCTGCTTCAGGCGCTTCAGGGCCCCGATCTGGCCGCCATCGAGTGGCCATCCTTTGAGGAGGCGAAGGCGACGCGTGAGACCAACCACGCCTGTCTTAATGCGATCGCTAAAGCGCTGCCGAGCTTTCTAGGCGGCAGTGCCGATCTGGCCAGTTCCAACAAAACCGAGCTTAAGGGTCTGGGTGTCGTACCCGGCGGGCGCAATATCCACTACGGCATCCGTGAGCACGCCATGGCGGCGATCAGTAACGCCATCGGCCTTTATGGGCTCTTTATCCCCTTTAACGCCACCTTTTTTGTCTTTAGCGACTATCAGAAGCCCGCCGTACGAACCGCTGCGCTGATGGGGGTGAAAAACTACTTCGTCTGGACCCACGACAGTATCGGCGTGGGCGAAGATGGGGCGACCCACCAGCCTATCGAGCAGATTAGCAGCTTTCGCGCGCTGCCGGGCTTTGATCTCTACCGCCCGGCCGATGGTCAAGAGAATGCCGAGTGCTGGGCAGCCGCACTTGAGGAGGAGAGTCCGGCTGGCTTTGTCCTCAGCCGTCAAGCCCTGCCGGTACTCGATCGCAGCCAGGCGGTGGGCGAGGTGAAACAGGGCGGCTACCTACTCTCCCCTGCTAAAGATGCACAGCTGACACTGCTGGCCAGCGGAAGCGAGGTGGCGCTGGCACTGGAGGCCAAAGCGCGCCTGGAGGCCGAAGGGATCGCTACGGCGGTGGTGAGTGTGCCCTGCTTTGATCGCCTCTGCCGTCAGGAGGAGAGCTATATCGACTCGATTATCGATCCAGACAGCACGGTTTTAGCGATCGAGGCGGCCGCTGCACAGGAGTGGTTCCGGTTTGCCGACGGGGTTTTGGGCATGGAGAGTTTCGGGGCGAGTGCGCCGGCTAAGGCGCTCTTTGAGAGCTTCGGTTTCACCCCTGAAGGGGTGGCAGAGGTGGCTAAAAGTCTGCTGGAGTAGCCTGTGAGTACGCCCCGGTTTGTTCATCTGCATCTGCACACCGAATACTCCCTGCTCGATGGGGCCAACAAGATCAAAGACCTCGCCGCCTGCTTAAAAGATCGCGGCATGGATACCGTCGCCATCAGCGATCACGGCAATCTCTTCGGCGCGGTGGACTTCTATCAGTCGATGCAGAAGGCGGGCATTAAGCCCATTATCGGGCTGGAGGCGTACCTGCATGAGAGCGAGGAGCTGGGTGATAAAAGCAACAAACAGCGCTTTCACCTCTGCCTCTTTGCCAAGAACGAGGTGGGGTATAAAAACCTCATGTACCTTAGCAGCCAATCCTACCTGGAGGGGTTCTACTACCACCCGCGCATCAATAAAAAGCTTTTAGCCGCCCATAGCGAAGGGCTAATCTGCACCAGCGCCTGCCTGCAAGGCGAGGTGAATTGGCACTTAAACACCCACACCGATAAGAAGCGCCAGCTCGGTGCCAAAGGGTATGAGGCGGCCAAAGAGGCGGCGCGCTGGTATCAATCTATCTTCGGCGAGGACTTCTATCTGGAGATTATGCGTCACGGCATCGAAGAGCAGCGGCTGATCGATACGGACATTTTGCGAATCTCTCAGGAGCTGGGCATCAAGGTGATCGCCACCAATGACACCCACTACAACTCCCGCGAGAGCGCTCAGGCGCACGAGGCGTTTATGTGCATCTCCACCGGCAGCCAGCTGGATGACCCTAAACGGCTCAAACACTCGGTCAAGGAGTTCTACCTCAAATCCCCCGAGGAGATGCTGGCACTCTTTGCCGATATCCCCGAAGCGCTGGAGAACACCGTTGAGATCGCCGATAAGTGCACCCTCGATCTGCAGCTGGGCAACCCGACGCCACCCAATTTTAAGTTTGCCCGACAGCAGGCTGAAGCGTACGGCATCGAGCTGCCCGAACCCGAGGCGGAGTACTCCTTTGAAAACGACAGCGTGCTCTTTCGCCACCTGTGTCAGCTTGGGCTAAAGGAGCGCTTTAAGATTGTCGATGAGTCCGAGCATGAGGCCTACCGCGAACGCCTAGAGGTGGAGATGGCGATTATCGATCGGATGAAGTTCCCCGGCTACATGCTGATCGTTTGGGATTTCGTCCGGGAGGCCAAAGAGCAGGGCGTGCCCGTCGGGCCGGGCCGGGGCAGCGCCGCTGGAAGCCTGGTCTCCTATGCCCTAAAAATCACCGACATCGATCCGATGCGCTATGGCCTGCTCTTTGAGCGGTTTCTCAACCCCGAGCGGATATCGATGCCCGATATCGATATGGACTTCTGCCAAAGCCGCCGCGATGAGGTGATCGACTATGTGGCCGATAAGTACGGTCGGCACAATGTGGCGCAGGTGATCACCTTCGGCTCCCTGCTGGCTAAAGGGGTGATCCGCGATGTGGCCCGGGTGCTGGGGGTGCCCTATGCTGAGGCGGATAAGATGGCGAAGCTCATCCCCGAAGAGCTGGGCATCACCCTGGCCAAAGCCTACGAAAAAGAGCCTAAGATTAAAGAGCTCACCCAGAGCGATCCGGTTGCAGCGCGGGTGTGGGAGTTTGCCCTGCAGCTGGAGGGGCTGAAGCGAAACGCCGGCACCCACGCAGCGGGTCTGGTGATCTCCAATGAGCCGCTTTGGCACAAAACCCCCCTTTATCGCCCCTCGGGTACGCAGGATGTGGTCACCCAGTATGACGGGCGGTTTTTAGAGGATGTGGACCTCATCAAGTTTGACTTCCTGGGGCTCAAGACGCTGACGGTGATTAAAAACGCCCTGGACTGGATCGAGATCCGCCACAAAAAGAGCATCAACTTCTCCGAGATGCCGATGGAGGATGAGGCAGTCTTTAAGACCGTGCAGTCAGGCCACACCCTGGGGCTGTTTCAGATCGAATCGAGCGGTATGCAGCAGCTCAACGCCAAGATGAAGCCGACCAACTTCGAAGATCTTATCGCCGTGCTGGCGCTCTATCGCCCCGGTCCGATGGAGTCGGGCATGGTGGATGACTTTATCAACCGAAAACATGGGCGCGAGGCGATCACCTATATGTTTGACGATCTTGAGCCGATTTTGGCCCCCACCTATGGGGTGATCGTCTATCAGGAACAGGTGATGCAGATCGTGCAGACCATCGGCGGCTTCTCGCTGGGTAAGGCAGATCTGGTTCGCCGGGCGATGGGTAAAAAGAAGCTCGATGAGATGGAGCGTTTCCGCGCCGAGTTTGCCGAGGGGGCCGCCGCTCAGGGGCACGATAAGGCCAAAGCGGTGGAGCTTTTTGATCTGATCGAGAAGTTTGCGGGCTACGGCTTTAACAAATCCCACTCGGCCGCCTATGCG
>PWVP01000082.1 GCA_003561815.1 Campylobacterota bacterium
GAGGCGGTTGATAAAGAGGCTATAAGAGCCCAGCGCGAAGATCAGCATCGCCATACCGAAAAGGAAGATCTCCGCGATACGCAGGGCCACCAGCTGCACCTTCTTCGGATCGCCCCCCATCAGCTCCTTCATAAAGACAAAGAGCTCATAAAAACCAAAGAGAAAGAGCATCAGCGCCACAAAGAGCGAGGCGAAAACCGCCAGCACCACCATGTATTTCAGGCGGAAGATGGCCAGACCCAGCTCCTCTACCATGCGAATCAGGCGTCCTGGCGGGCGGCTATCCATACACTCTCCTTGCGCGGTTTGGGCTATTATAGCACCCCGGGCTGAGTCAGGCGGCCTGCTTTAAGAAGGCTGATAGGATCTCTTTTGCGCCGCTTTGGCCCTGGATGGCGCTGACGCTAATGCCCGCCTCCTCTAAAACCTGCTTGGTGTTTTTGCACGCTTTAGCGACCACCAGATGGTCACAATCGTGCAGAATCTCCGCCATCACGCGGTGCTCCTCTTTATGTGCGCGCTTCTCTTCGTCGCACTCCTGGCCGGTGTGTTCGTGGTGGCACCCCGCCTCCGCTTCGAGATTGACCCGGGGGTTTTCGCGTAAGCCCTCGAGATTGGCGGTGCGAAACATCCCGCTTCCCTGGATAGTAAAAACCGCGAAGTAGGGGGTGTGTCCGGCGTTTCGAAAAATCTTGAGACTCTCATCGTGAACCGGAACGGCAATCTTCATTAAAGATCCTTTTTATAAGATGGTCTATTTTAGTCTGTAATTATAGCGGTGATTGGGTATGATTTGGGCAATTTTTTCTAAGGCTTCGGCTTGGAGTGTAGACCATTTCTAAAGTGGGTGGGGGGCAAGCGCCAGCTTCTACCTGAGCTCAAACGGCGACTTCCAAAGCGCTTTGAACGCTACCACGAACCCTTCGTAGGCGGTGGTGCGCTCTTTTTTGACCAGCGCCCCCACTTAGCCAGCCTCTATGACAACAACCCCGATCTGATCGAGCTCTACGGCGTGGTGCGCGATCGGGTTGAGGAGCTGATCGCAGCTCTTTATCGCCACAAGATAGCCCATCAGGAGGGCCGGGAGGCGTACTTCTACCAAATACGCGATCTCGATCGTGGCGGCGGCCTGGCTGCGCTGGATGCGATCGAGCGCGCAGCGCGTTTCGTCTATCTCAACCGCACCTGCTTTAACGGCGTATACCGGGTCAATCGCGAGGGGTTTTTTAATGTCCCCTATGGCCGCTACAAAAACCCGCTCATCTGCGATGAGCCCAATCTGCGCGCCTGCTCTGAAGCGCTTAAGCACGCGACGCTCAGTCACGGTGACTTTGAGCAGGTGCTAGATGGGGCGCAGCCGGGGGATTTTGTCTATTTCGATCCGCCCTATGTGCCGCTAAGTGCCACGGCCAACTTCACCGGCTATACCGCTGGCGGCTTTGATGAGTCGATGCAGCTGCGTTTGCGCGATGTGTGCGATCGCCTCGGCCAGAAGGGGGTTTTCGTGATGCTCTCCAACTCCAGCGCCAAATGGGTGATCGAGACCTACAGGGCAGGTGGCTACAAAGTCGAAAAGGTCAAAGCGACCCGCGCGATCAACGCCCACGGCCACAAGCGCGGTGCGATCAACGAAGTGATTGTGCGAAACTACACCCGAAACGGCCTGCTTCATGGGTGATGGGCTTTATGCTAACCACACCGGCAATCAGCTTGAGCGCACCGTGCGCGATCTCTTCAGTGCAGCCGGCTTTACCCTGATGCGCCATCGTGACTATGAGGTGGCACGCACGGGGCTTTTGGGTGCGACGATCGGTGAGGATCTGCTGCTGAGCGATGTGCCCTATACCAGCATCTACGGCCATAGCGGCAAAACCGAGTTTCTTGCCCTCTCAAAGCGGCTGGGGCTCAATATGCGTATCGAGTGTAAATGGCAGCAATCCAGCGGCTCGGTGGATGAGAAGCTCCCCTATCTCTATCTCAACTGCCTGGAGGCGATGCCTGAAGAGCAGATTCTGATCGTGATTGATGGGGAGGGGTTTAAGCCCGGCGCGAAAAACTGGCTGCGTGAGGCGGTGGCGCAGCAGCGCTACCGCAGTGAGGCCAATGCGCACAAGCTGATTCGGGTGCAGAGTCTGGTGGAGTTTATCACCTGGGCCAACCGGACCCTACGGGTTTAAAACCAGCGTAAAGCGCGCCCCGATGCGCCGATCGCCCTCGTATCGGTTCTCGATGGTAAGATGGCCGTTAAAGCACTCTTTGAGAATAATGCGACAGAGGTAGAGCCCAAACCCGCTCCCTTTGGGCTTGGTGGTGAGGTAGGGCTCGCCTAGCCGATCGATGAGTGTCTCATCGATCCCCCCGGCACAATCATCGACATGAATGCAGGTTCTCTCACCGCTCTGCTCAGCACACAGGGTGACGATCTGTGTTTTCTGCGGGTTCTCTTCGTAGGCGTCGCGGGCGTTGGCGATGAGGTTGATGAGCACCTGTTTGAGCTGGTTTTTTAGCCCCTCGATCACGATCGTTGGTGCGATTTTATTCTCCAGTGCGATGTCGCGCTGGGCCAGCTGGGCGCCAAAGAGCACTCGTATTTTCTCGGCGCTTTCGTGCAGATTGATACGCTCTGGCGCGCGATCGGGGCGGAAAAAGCCGGAGAAGTCGCTGATGGTGCTGCTCATATGATCGGTCTGGGTGTCGATCAGGTTGAGGCTGGCTAGCAGCTTGGCCGCATCGAGGTTGCCCAGCTCGTGGCGCATACTCAGATCCATCGTCGCACTTTTGATGGCACTGATGGGTTGCTTCCACTGGTGGGCAATCGCGCCGATCATCTCCCCCATCACCGCCATCTTTGACTGCTGGATCAGTACCCGCTCTTGATACTTCTGCTCCTCCTGGGCGGTTTTAAGATCGGTGACATCGGAGACGGTGGTGATCTTGTAAGGTCCGCCTTCGATCCCCTCCAGCCGCGCGGCGGTGGCGTAGATGGTGATGGGGGTGCCATCTTTACGCAGCACGGTCCACTCGGTGGCGATCTCGTGAGTGCCTGATAGAAAGTCATCGTGGAGTTTCTTGAGTGCTTCGTGGTGCTCAGGCGGGACGACCATCGTAAAGGGGTGGCCGATCAGCTCCGGTTCGCTGTAGCCGTAGATGGCGCAGTAGGCGCGGTTGACCCGCACATAGCGGTAATCGGGGGCGGTGACACAGATGCCCACCTCTGTGGTGTTAAAGATGGCCGCCACCAGCCGATCGAGGCAGAGAGTGGCGTTGCTGCGGCCCTGTCGTTTGCGAAACCCCCTCTGGCGCATCAGCCCCATCTGTCTCCTCCCTGTCGATGTGCGAAACGATCAGGTAATTCTAACCAAAAAGGCGATTAGGGGTGGTGCTTTATCAGGCTTTGATATTGAGCAGTGTGCCCAGCATCTGATCCTGGGTCTGAATCACCGGCTTGTTGGCCTCGTGGCCACGCTGGATCGTGATCTGATCGGTCGTGTCGGCGGCCAGATCGCTCTGCGTCTGACTCTCGCGTGTCTGGGCGACTACACCGGCGGGTGCCTGTTCGTTGAGTGTCGTCTCACGACGGGCAAACCCCTCGGTGTTGACATTGGCGACATTGTGGGCGTTGGTGTTGGCCCAGGATTGGTGGGCCATCATGGATGAAGCGTTCACCTGCACTGTAAACCTCCTTTTGGGGTGTGCGTCTATCTTAACAGATCAAGCTGACCGGATTCTGAAACTGATGCCGAATCTTTAAGCGGGTGAGCTAAAGCGCCTGTTGTGAAATCGTGGTAGTCTTTCGGTTTTAAAACCCATAACTCAACAGGTGGATCCAATGCGTGCCCTCTCCCTTCGTGTGACCGCTTTTCTTGTGATTTTGCTGGTGCTGCTTGCGCTGGCGGTTTTGTATCTTATCGCTTCAAACGGCCTGAAGTCGCTTGAGGGTAGCTACCATGAGAGTGCCCAGGTGGCCCAGACACAGTCATCGATTCAGAAGCTCATCGGCGGTGGGCTGCTTTTTAATAGTGCCCGTGGCGTGCGTTTCGCTAATCCGGGTGACGATCGCGCACTCAACACGATGCATCAGGGGTATGAGGAGGCGAGTGAGCAGGCGGCGGCTCTGGCGGCGCTCGATCCGGCGCTCTTTTCGCAGGTGGAGGAGAGCTGGAAGCGGTTTGAGCAGCAGGCGGCTTCACTTCTAGCCGCCGCTGTGGCCGGGCCGATGCGATCAGAGCAGATGCCGCCGATGCTCGCTGCCTGGCGGGATCTGAAGTTTCCGCTGGAGGAGAAGCTAGAGGGAGTCGAGGCGCAGCTGGTGGAGATTACCGCCCGTTATGAGGCGCAGATGCAGCGCACAAGCCGCACGATCGTTTTGACGGTGGTGCTGGCGGCTGTGCTGATTGTGGCGCTGGTGCTCTTTCTGGCGGCGATGGCGCGCAGCGCCTTTAACCGTATGGAGCAGATCGGCGCTCAGCTGGCGAGCAAAGGCGAGGGGGATCTGCGGATGCGTCTGCCAGGTGATGGCGTGGCGGAGTATGCGGCTGTGGCGGGCCACTTTAACGCCTTTTTAGGAAAGACCCAGGAGATTGTCAAGGCTTCGATCGAAGGGGTGCGGGAGAACGCCTCAATCGCCGCTGAGCTTTCGGCAACCGCTACGGCGATCGGACGCCAGAGCGAAGAGGGGATGGGCGAGGTTAATCGCGTCGCTAAAGAGGCCAAAACCACCAGCGCAGGGATCGATGAGGCGGCCCGGCAGGTGCTCGAAGATAGCCGCGCCCTTCAGAAAGCAGCAGGCGCTCTGAGCCGATCGGCTAGCGATGTGCGGGGGCTTTTGACCCACTTCGGTGAGGCGGCACATCAGGAGGCGGAGCTGAGCGAGCGGCTAGAGCGGCTCTCGGCCGATGCGGATCAGGTGCGAACCGTTCTGGGCGCGATCGGTGAGATTGCCGATCAGACCAACCTGCTCGCGCTCAATGCGGCGATCGAGGCGGCTAGAGCCGGTGAGCATGGGCGCGGCTTCTCGGTGGTGGCCGATGAGGTGCGCAAACTGGCCGAGCGAACCCAGAAGAGCCTGAGCGAGAGTGATGCGACGGTGAGCACGATACTCCAGTCCGTCTCCGATCTGGCCGAGAGCATCCGCCACAACAGCCAGCTCATGGGCAAACTGGAGGGCACCACCAAAGAGGTGGAGGGCAGCCTGGAGGAGTCGATCGCCGCTATCGGTGACGCCTCCAAGGCGAGTCAGCGAAACGCCCAAGGGATTGTCGATCAGGCCAAAGGGGTTGGTCAGATCGCCCAGGGTGTGGAGCTGATCTCTCAGCGGTTTGGCTCCGCGGCGCGCAGTGTGGAGGAGATTGCCGCGGCGGCGGAGCATCTGCACGCCACGACAGCCCGCCTGAGTGATAACATGAACCGCTTTAAGGTTTAGCCTTTAGCAGCTGCTTAATGCGCCGTTTGCTCCCGCCAAAGAGCTCTTTATAGCGATTGGTGCGGATGTCACTCTGGAGCTGATCGAGCGTGATCTGCCGCGGGTAGATCACCATCGCACTGAGCTGCTCACAGCGGTTGGCGAGCATATCGGGCACCTCCTCTAAAAAGGGTGCGTACGAGAGGGTCTCTCGGCGTGCGGAGAGGATGATCAGCAGATCGTCAGGCGTGCATTCGCCCACAAACTCTCCAAGCATCCGCCAGTCATCAAACCGCACCGATTCGCTCTCGATCGGTGGCTCTGTGCCCATCATGACCGCTTTAGCATAGCGCAGCGAGAGGGACGAGCCAGCCAGCCGCACCGAAGCGCCGGTCTCTTTGATGAGCCGTTTAATCTGGCGCAGGGTGTGGAAATAGCCCTCCTCCAGCTCGCTTCGGGGCGGGATCAGCAGCGTGATGCGTTTGAAGGTGTTGAGCGGCTGTTTGAGGTGGGTGATCCAGGTGCCGTGGAGATTGCGTTTGATGATGGTGTCGATCACATCGCCATAGAGCCGCTCTTTTTTTTCATCCAGATGGCCATCCCAGACGATGAGCGAATCGCTCGCCTGTACCTCTCTGGCACCTCTGGCGATCCCCAGCGCCACACTGGGGGCGATGCGCGCGATCACCTCCATCTGGCTCTCGGTGGCGCTGCTGAGTTTGACCGCTTCTTCCATCATCCGCTGGCCCAGGATGAGCTGATCTTCGGCTTTGGCCCCCTCCTGGATGACATTGAGCGCGTAGATGGGTTCGTCATCATCGGGCTCTTTAAGCATGACCGCCAGATCCACCAGCGGGTCGATATCGTCGCTTTTTTCGATGGCGATGAGAAGCTTCTGTTTGATGCCATCGCGCTCGGGCACCACCTGCGCCTCGCTCTCGGCCAGCTTAGAGCCGACACGCTCGACGATGAGCGATCCGGCCAGACAGGTAAAGAGGATCATCATCACCGCGCCGTTTAGGATGATCTCATCAAAGAGTCCTAGCCCCATCCCCACAAACACCACCGCCAGCGTCGCCGCCGCCTGGGGGATGGTGAGGCCAAAGACGCTCAAAATCTCCTCGCGACGCTGGCGAAAGCTCAGCCCCGTGGCAACAGCGCCGAGAAACTTACCGACAATCACCGTGACAGTCATCAGTGCGGCCACCCAGAGAGTCTCGACGCTACTGACAAAGACCATCGGATCGACCATCATCCCTACGCCGATGAGGAAAAAGGGGATAAAGATCGCATTGCCGATAAAGCCCACGCGGTTCATCAGCGGCGAAGCGGAGGGGATGAAGCGATTGAGCGCCAGACCGGCGAAAAACGCCCCGATAATCGGCTCTAATCCCGCGAGCTTCGCACCATAGGCGACCAGAAAGGCGATGGCGAGCACGAAGATATACTGCGGCACGCTCTCTTCGTGGTATTTAAAAAACCACTGCGCCACGATCGGCACGAGCCAAAAGACCGCCACCCCAAAGACTGCCACCTTTAGCGCAAAGAGCCCCCAAAACGCCCCGCCGCTCACCCCCAGCGCGAGGGCGGCGACGATGGCCAGCACGATGAGCGCGGCGGTATCGGTGAGCACCGAACCGCCCACCGCCACGGCGATCGCGCGGTTTTTAGCGATGCCCAGCTGCTGCGCGATGGGAAAGGCCAGCAGCGTATGGGAGCCAAACATGCTGCCCAGCAGTGCCGCTGAGGCCCAGCTGAGCCCCAGCAGATAGTGGCCCACCAGCATCCCCAGCCCCATCGGGATACCAAAGGAAAAGAGGGCAAAAAGCGCACTTTTATGGCTGTTTTTTTTCAGATCGGCGATGTCGATCTCGAGTGCGGCCATAAACATGATATAGAGCAGCCCCACCGTGCCAAAAAGCACGATCGCAGTGTCGCGCTCAAGCACCCCCGTGCCATACGGCCCCAGCGCGATACCCAGCAGGATCAGCCCCACCACCGAAGGGATCCCAAAGCGCCGCAGCGTCACCGTGGCCAGCAGCACCATAAAGAGGATCACCGAAAAGGTGAGCACCGGATCCGAGACCGGAAAAACGAGCCATTCGCCCATAAAAACCCCTACGCGCAAGATAACGGCTATTTTGACACCGGGGGGCTTAATGGGGGGTCGCTAGACTCATGCCCCCCCGCCCAATATCCGGACACTATGTCCTATGATCCTGTTTATCGCCTGATATCAGGACATTTTGTCCGTCTATCAAAATCATCAAGACATTAAAATAGAGACAATCTTAAGTCGATCGGGCTAGAATATGTCGAAACGCACTGGTTCGGGAGTGTTTTTGCTGATATTCAGACATTTGGAGTGTCTGGATATCGGGTGGTTTCCGGCAATGAGGTACATTGTGGGGATGAATA
>PWVP01000040.1 GCA_003561815.1 Campylobacterota bacterium
CGCAGCCGGCCACACGGGCACCACGGATTGAGCTGGAGGGGGATCTCGGCCACCCATCAAGGCTCCCACCCGAAGCGCTCGAGCTGCAAGAGCGGACAAGCCTCGCGCGTCCAGGGGCGGGTGAGCGCACCCCGGCGAGCACCACCGCGCCGGAGGGGACCGTTGAGGATCGCTATCTGGCGGCTATCCATGCGCGACTCGCCTCTGCCTGGCACCCCGGCCATGGGGATTTGGATAAAATGGCGGCGATCGAGATGCGCATCTCCGCACAAGGGGTGGTGCGCTACCGTGTGATCTGGGTGCGTGGCGATCAGCCTTTTCGAGAGCGGCTGGAGAGGGTTTTGGATCAGATTGTCCAGGAGGGGCTTGAGCCCCCACCACGCCCACTGCGGCTCAATGTAAACTTTATCGTAAAGGAGTGAGATGCGAGCACTCATAGCTCTGCTGGCTGCGACGGCGCTCTACGCGGCCGATGCGACTTTGGAAATTGTTAAAGAGGTGGGCACCGCTCTTAATGTGGCGGTGGAGAGCCGAAGCGATCAGCCCGAAAGGCTCGATCGTAAAATTGCACGGATGATTGAGGCGGATCTGCGGGTAGCCGGCTTTTTTAATGTGCTGGAGTCACCGGCCAAAGGAGGCGATCGGCCACCCATGTCCGCTTCGATCTACCGGGAGGCGGGGCTGGACTATCTGGTGCGTTACGAGTTCTTTACCCGTGATGGACGCTTTGGGATCGCCGCGCAGATCTACGATGCCAAAGAGCAGCGAGAGGTGCTTTCGCGCAGCTATACCGTCTCCAGAGAGGAGCGCTACCCCTTTCTGGCCCACAATCTCGCCATCGATTTTGCGGATGCGATCGGTGTCGGTGGCCTGGAGTGGATGAGCCGGTTTGTGATCTTTTCGCGCAATGTGGGGCCCAAAGAGACAGAGATCCTCATTAGCGACTACTCCTTAACCTTCAAGCAGGTGGTGGTGCGAGGCGGGTTTAATATCTTTCCCAAGTGGGCTGACGATCGCCAGCGCGGTTTTTACTACACCCACTATCACGATAAGCCGACCCTTTATCATGTGGATCTCTACAGCGGCGAGCGGACCAAAATCACCGCCTCTAGAGGGATGCTTGTCTGTAGCGATGTGAGCCGTGATGGCAAGCGACTGCTTTTGACGATGGCGCCAGAGGATCGGCCCGATATCTATGAGTTCACCCTGGCAACCGGCGAGAAGCGGCGTTTGACCACCTATGGCGGTATCGATGTGAATGGCCACTATGTCGAGGAGGATCAGGCGATGCTCTTTGTCTCCGATCGCCTCGGTTATCCCGAGATCTTCTACACCCGTCTGGATAACCCCCGTGCAACCACGCAGTTTGTCTATAAAGGGCGCAATAACAACTACATCAACACCTGGGGAAACTACGCGGTCTTTGTGAGTCGGGATACCGATAGCGCTTTTGAGGGCAACACCTTCAATCTCTACCTGATCTCGACCACCAGTGACTTTATCCGGCAGCTGACCACCACAGGGCAGAACAACTTCCCCCGCTTCTCTGCATCGGGCGATACGATTTTGCACACCAAGTCCTACCGCCGGGAGAGTGCGTTGGGGGTGATACGGCTGGCCTACAATAAAAGTTTCCTTTTCCCGCTGGATGTGGGCACGATTCAGGCCATCGATTGGTAGTGTGAACTCAAAGATTAAATGTGTTTTAAATTCCCTTAGGCTAATATGGGTCGCTAGGTGTAACCTATTCTTCAGAAGGAGAGTCAATGTTGAGTAAAGTTTTGTGGGGGGCGCTTCTGGCCTCTTTGCTTCTGCTGAGCGGTTGTGGCGATAAGTCCACCGTTGAGCCCTCTATGGATGAGCGAGCCGATGTGGCGGCACCGGAGGATGACGCGGTTGATACAGAGGTGGCCGCTGTGGATGAGGATCAGATCGCTGCAGAGGCCAGAGCGGCTGCCCAGGAGGCGGCTAAAAAGGCTGAGGCGCTTGCTGAGCGGATGCCTAAAGTCTACTTCGACTTCGATCGCTACAACATCCGTGCAGATATGCAGTCAGTGGTCGAGGAGATCGCCCAGATCATGAAGGAGGAGGAGCGTATCAACTTCCGGATTGAGGGCAACTGTGACGAGTGGGGTACTGAGGAGTACAACTACGCACTGGGCCTTCGCCGCGCTAAGAGCATTCAGGACGCTCTGGTGCGCCTGGGTGTGGATCCCGATCGCCTCTCACTGATTAGCTACGGTGAGTCTAACCCGGTCTGTACGGAGTCCAACCGTGAGTGTTGGCAGATGAATCGCCGCGGCGAGTTTACGGTTCTTCCCTAATTCGCTGAATGCGAAGAACCTCCCTTCTTTTTTTGGTGGCCACCTTTTTGGTGGCTGCCGAACCCTCCGTTTTTGGGGCTGGCGATCTCACGCTGGATGAGCCCTATGGCCTCACCCCCAATGAGCAGATGATCCATCAGAATCGACAGGCAATTGTCCGGCTCGAGCGCAGACTCTCTGCGTTGGAGCAGGAGAGTAGCGATCTCAAAGAGCGCACGGTGGGCCTGCAGGAGATGATCCGTGGAAACGGTGAAAACATCAGGCGTCTTAGCCAGCAGATGCAGCGATTGACGGAGGCCTTTGAGCGCACCCAGGCCGATGAGCAGCGCCAGGGTGAGGCGCTCGAGGAGGCGCTTGAGCAGCTCCAAGAGGAGGTGGTAGCCGCGCTGGTGATCCAGGATAGCAACCACCAGCGCCTGGCCCATGCACTGAGCGAGCTGCAGTCCGATCTCGAAAAGAGCGCCAGTCAGGAGGCGATGCAGCGAAATCTGAGCCGTCTGGCAGAGGCGATCGAGGCCAATCGGGATGCGATCGCCGAACTTCAGGGGGTGACGACACCCCTGACGCTTGAGCAGACCCCCTTAGAGGAGCTGTTTGAGCAGGCGAAGGCGATGATTGAGGCGCGGGAGTATGGGGGGGCACAGGTGCGTCTGACCCGGCTGATCGAGGAGGAGTTTCGGCTGGCGGAGAGCTACTTTCATCTTGGGAGTGTTCACTACTTCCGCCAGGAGGATGAGCGGGCGGTGGCCGCCTTTAAGCGCAGCGCAGAGATGGATGACGAGGCGCGACATATGCCGGTGCTTCTTTTTTACACCGCGATCGCGCTGGCCCGCCAGGGGAGTGAGGCGGAGGCGAAGCGCTTTTTTGAGACCCTAATCCGCCTCTATCCCGATCACAGCGTCACCCCAAGTGCACGATCCCGCCTGGAGCGGCTCGAAGGTTAATCGGCGGCAATCAGGGTGTCGATCTGTTCGCAGATGGCGGGCGCTTGCAGGAGCTCTCTAAGCGCCTCTTGGGCGCGGGTGGCGTGCAGAAGCTGTGCTAAAAGCGCGATGGACTCTCTGGCCGGTAGGGTTTTAAGATAGTTCATCAGCTCTTGGCACACCTCTTTTGAGCCGGAGTCGATGAGCTGCTTGATGAGCCCCTCTGCGTAGCGATCGCTCTGCTCTTTGGTGGTGTGAAAAACCGTGCCACTCTCTTGCGGTGAGTGGTAGGCTCCGGTGGCCTTTGGGGTGCCTAAAATCTCCCGCTCAAGCACCTCAATCACCCCCGGCTCATCGCCAATCACCGCTGCGATCGCCTCTGATAGAATCTGCTCGCTAGGGCGCGATCGAAGCAGTCGCGAGAGGGTGTCCAGCCGTCTTAGGCCAAAACGCTCGTAGAGCTCAGGCTGGGTGCCCACCAGCGCTGTGAGTGCCGGATGGGCGCCGCTGTGGGCGACCCACGCCTCGACTGGTGGTGTGTTGAGTGCCAAGGTGATCCCCTCATCAAACCCGAAGGGTTCACGGGCGGTTAGCAAAAAGCGGCTCTTCAGCGGGGTGCCCAGCACCGATCGGCTTCGGATAATGGGCTGCAGAAAGCCAAACTGCGCCGGGGTGATATTCTCCACAATCACCACCGCCTCGCTCTGTCCCAAGGAGCGCAGCAGCATTCGGTTGCCCTCTTGAATCTCCTCGCCATGAATAATCGGGGCATCCGGACAGATCTCTTTAGCCAGGCTGGTTTTGCCAGAGGCGGGCGGGCCGAGCAGCAGCACATCGATCCCGCTGTTTAAAGCGTGGGGCAGAAGCTGTTCAATCGGGCTCATGCGGCCACCTTTCGGGCCAGCCAGGCCAGCTTAAAGCGGTAGCCAAGCCGGGGGTGTTCAAAGAGTCGATCGAGCCGGTGGGCAAAGTGGCGCTCGAAATGAAACTGCAGCGAGAGGGGTGCCTCCTCATAGGCATCGGCGATCCAGGGCAGGAGAATGTCGCGATCAAACGCCTTTTCAAACCACTCCTGTGCACTGGCGCGAATCCGCTCATCGGTGCTATCTAGCTGCATAAAGATAAAAGCGTGCGCCTCATAGGTGTCGCTAAAGTTCACAAAAGAGTCGATCACCAGGCTGCGCAGGTGGGGGTACTCCCCATAAAAGGCGCGGATAAGCTTGAAGTGCTCGGATTTTCCAAAGCTGCAGAGGGTTTTGGCGGCGGCCACCTGAACCTCCGGCTCCTTATCCAGCAGCAGCTCGATGAGCCGCTTCTCAAAAATATCCAGACCGTGCTTGCGTACAGCCTTGATCGCATTGATGCGCACGGCGAAGTCAAGATCGCCTAGCATCGGCTCGATCGCCTCGGCGGCACTGAGCTTGCTCAGGGTCAGAACCGTCGCTGAGTAGGCGGCGCGCGCCTCGGTGGGCAGGGCGTTTAGTTGCCCTAAAAACTCTTTTGCATCCATGGTTGCATTCTAGCCCAACACAAGTCAAGGCGTGCTAAAATTGACGCTTTTTAAAGGATTGAGACGATGAAAAAAGTGGCTTTTCTTTTCCCCGGACAGGGCTCTCAGGCGGTTGGTATGGGCCAAAGCTTTATCGAGCGAAGCGATCAGGCGCGCCAGATGTGCGATCAGGCCAGCCAGGCGCTGGGTTATGATATGGCTAAACTGCTCTTTGAGGAGGATGGACGGCTAGGCCAGACCGCTTACACCCAGCCGGCCATCTTGTTTGTCAGTCTGCTGGCCCACCGGATCTTTGAGAGTGAGCTACCTATCAAACCGATCTACGCCATGGGCCACTCACTGGGTGAGTTGAGCGCGGTAACGGCGATGGGCGGACTTTCGCTCAAAGACGCACTGACCGTAGCGGCCAAGCGGGGCAGCTGGATGCAAGAGGCGTGCAGTGGCGTTGAGGCGGGAATGATGGTGCTTTTAGGGCTGGAGGATGAGACCGCTCAGGCACTATGCCAAACCCTTCAGGGGGAGGGGCGCCGTATCTGGCCGGCCAACTACAACAGCAAAGGCCAGATCGTGCTTGCCGGGCTAAAGCCGGATCTAGAAGCCAGCGCCGATCGCTTTAAGGAGGCCGGGGCTAAACGGGCGATGCTTCTGGATATGTCGGTGGCCAGCCACTGTCCGCTTCTAAGCGGTGCTGTCGAGCCGCTAAAGGCGCTACTGGAAGAGAAGCTCACCGGCCCGCTGATGGCTCCTGTGGTGGCCAATGCCACCGGTGAACGCTACACCGCTAAAGCCGATGCGGTGCGCCTTCTGGCCAGTCAGTTGATCGAGCCGGTGCACTATAAGCAGGCGATTGCGGCGATCGAAGAGGAGGTGGAGGGCTTTATCGAGTTTGGCCACGGCGGGATCTTAAAGGGTCTTAACCGCAAAATCACCACCAAACCCACCCTGGGTGTGGGCAACATGGACGAACTGGAGCAGGTGCTCGATCAGCTAAAGGGGGGCGCATGATTGCAATCATGGGCGCGATGCGCGAGGAGATTGAGCCGCTTTTAGAGCAGGTGAGTGCTCCTAAGGCGCACATTATCGGCCCGAACACCTACTACACCGCCCGTTACGGCACGCAGGAGGTGGTGATCGCCTATAGCCGGATCGGCAAGGTCAATGCTGCCGTGAGCGCCACTGTGATGATTGAGCGCTTTAAGGCGCGCACGCTTCTCTTCTCCGGCGTGGCCGGTGCGCTAAGCAGCGATCTGAAGGTGGGGGATCTGATTGCGGCCAGGCAGCTGGTGCAGCACGATGTGGATCTCACCAGTTTCGGCCATCCGATCGCCTATCTGCCCGAAACCGGAGACTACTTTAGCGCCGATCGCACACTGCTGGCGCTGGCCCAGGAGGTGGCCGGTTCGCTCAATCTGACGCTAAAAAGCGGTATCGTGGCCACCGGCGATCAGTTTATCGCCGATGAGAAAAAGAAGCGGTGGATTGCCGAGACCTTCAAAGCCGATGCGGTGGAGATGGAGGGGGCGAGTGTCGCGGCGGTGTGTGCGGGCTTCTCGGTCCCCTTTTTTGTGCTGCGCGCCATCAGTGACGCAGCGGACATGGAGGCTAACTTTAGCTTTGAGACCTTTTTAGCCTCCAGTGCGAAGGTGAGCGCGACCTTCGTTCTGGAGATGATCAAGCGGTTGGCATGAGCGATCGCCGCGCACTGAAGGCCTTTCCGACGGCCAAGCTCTCCAAAAAGCTGATCCGAACCCTTGCCCAGACCAACGCCCGCTACCATCTGATCGGCGAGGGCGATCGGGTGATGCTGGGGCTTAGCGGTGGAAAAGATTCGCTAACTCTGGCCCATCTGCTTCTTCGCATGCAGCGCATCGCCCCTTTTGAGTTTGAGCTGCTGGCGGTGACAGTGGATTACGGTATGGGGGAAGATCTCAGTGGTGTAGCCGAACACTGCAGACGCTACGGAATTGCCCACCATATCGAAAAGAGCAATATCTTCGCAACCGCTGCCGATCATATTCGGCCCAACAGCTCTTTTTGTAGCTACTTCTCCCGAATGCGCCGTGGCGTACTGTATGCGGTGGCCAAAAGGCTGGGGTTTACGACCCTGGCGCTGGCGCACCACCTCGATGATGCCGCAGAGAGCTTTTTTATGAACCTCTTTTACAACGGCAAGCTGCGCGCCATGGCGCCGGTCTATCGATCCGAAGAGCACGATCTGCGGGTGATTCGCCCCCTGATTAAAGCCCGCGAGCAGCAGATGGCGGGCTTTGTGGCCGAAAACGGCTTTGAGACGATCGGTGATGAGGCGTGTCCGGCGATGCAGCTGCCGGTGAAGATGCCCCACGCCAGGGCTGAGATGAAAGAGTGGCTGGCCAATCTGGAGCGCGAGCGCCCCGAGCTTTTTAAGCAGTTTGCCCGCGGCTTTGAGAATCTCCATGTGGATAGTTTTTTTGACGAAGGCCTCTTTAAGGCGTAAAGATCTATTATGAATGCAACTAAACCAAAAGGAACGCAAAATGCGAGGAAGAGTCGGCTTAGCGGTGCTACTAGGTGCAGCGCTGATGCTCGTGGGGTGTAATGAGAGCACCAGCGAGGCGAAGAAGTATGAGTGCCAGCAGTGGCTAAACAGCGGAAACTACGAAAAGCTTCTGGATAAATCCTCCCAGTGTGGCAACGAGCAGGAGCAGCAGATGTATCGTGCCGCAGCCCATGCGGGCAAAGCGGGCTTTACGATTAGTGCTTTGATTCGGGATCTGACCGATGAGGGTGAGGATCAGGATTTCGTCGAGCGGCTGGGCCGAAACGCCACAGCTGCGTCGGTGCAGGATCTTAACGAAAGTAAGCGGATCTACGGCCTGCTGATTAAGCCCGATGCAGAGAACGATACCGCGCAGCTTCGTGATGTGTGTCGCCGTGATAGCGAGGAGTATAACCAGACAACCAGTTATCAAAAGGATGCCTGCTTTATCCGTCCGCTGGTCTCCACTGCTCAGCTGGCGGGGCAGATGAAGCGGATTCGCGCTCTAGC
>PWVP01000046.1 GCA_003561815.1 Campylobacterota bacterium
ATGACGGCTGGCTGTGGATCGGATATCACCTTTATCGACGGGGTAAAGGGTGAGCTGACCTATCGCGGCTACCCGGTGGAGTATCTGGCCAAAAACCACAACTATCTTCAGGTGTGTCACCTACTGCTTCACGGTGAGCTGCCCGATGAGGGGGCGTTTGCGAAGTTTGAGTCGGATATGCGTGTGAAGCGCTACCCCCATGAGGGGATTCGTGAGCTCTTTAAAGGGTTTCCCGATGATGCCCACCCGATGGCGGTGCTCTCCTCGGCAGTCTCGGCCCTCTCGGCCTTTCACCACCACGCGCTGGATATTCAGACGGAGGGGGAGTTTCATGAGATGGCCCGCCGCATTATTGCGAAGATGCCTACTCTGGCGGCCTTCACCTATCGCCACATGATGGGCTACCCCTTTATCTACCCCGATCTCGATCGCTACTTTACGGAGAACTTCCTCTATATGATGCGCGCCTTTCCCGGCGGTATCGCCCATATCGATCCGGTGGAGATTGAGGCGCTGGATGCGATCTTTACCCTCCATGCTGATCACGAGCAGAACGCCTCCACCTCGACGGTTCGTCTGGTCTGCTCCACCGGCGCGCACCCCTACGCGGCGATCGCAGCGGGGATCAATGCGCTCTGGGGGCGCAGCCACGGCGGGGCCAATGAGTCGGTGATTGACCAGCTGGAGATGATCGGCTCGGTCGATCGGGTCGATCGCTTTATCGATCGGGTTAAAGATCCAAAAGATGATTTCCGTCTGATGGGCTTTGGTCACCGGGTCTATAAGAGCTATGACCCCCGTGCGCGGGTGCTCAAACAGATGCGCGATCGCCTCCAAAAGAAGCTGGGGGTCGATTCGCGCCTGATTGAGGTGGCCAACCGGATCGAGGAGATTGCGCTTAGCGATCCCTACTTTATCGAACGAAACCTCTATCCCAATGTGGACTTCTACTCCGGTACGATTCTTTCGGCCCTGAAGATTCCGCGCACCATGTTTACGCCGATTTTTGTGATTGGGCGGACGGTGGGGTGGATTGCCCACTGGATCGAGCAGAAACGCGATCCGGCCGGTAAGATTGTCCGGCCCCGCCAGAACTATCTGGGCCCGCTGCCTAAGCAGTAGCCTTTAAGGGATGAGATGAAAGACCTTCGCTTCTCAAAAAACAGCGAGATCGATACGCTGCTTCATGATATCCTCGATCGGGTGCAGAGCTTTGCTGAAGAGCAGATGGAGCATATTGAGAAGCTCAATGAGATCGGCGCGGCGCTCTCGGCCGAGAGCCAGCTTGAGAGGCTTTTAGAGCAGATTTTGATTCAGGCTAAGCGGTTTACCTTTGCCGATGGTGGCACCCTCTATCTGATGGCTGATGATGAGGCGCACCTAAGCTTTACGGTGGTGCAGACCGATTCGCTGGGGATTAAGATGGGGGGCACACAGGGCGCGATCACCTGGCCAGAGCTGCCGCTCTATCTGGAGGATGGCAGCGAGAATCGACAGATGGTGGCGGCGATGGCCGCTTTGAGCGGTGAGATTGTGAACATCCCCGATGTCTATAAGGCGCAGGGGTTTAACTTCGAAGGGACGCGCAAATTTGACGCCTCCACCGGATACCGCTCCACCTCGATGCTGGTGATCCCGATGAAAAACCACGACGGGGAGGTGATTGGCGTCTGCCAGCTGCTCAACCGCATCGACCCCATCACCGGCCAGGTGAGCCCCTTTAGCCGGGCCGATGAGCGCACCGCCAAAAGCCTCGCCTCCCAGGCGGCGGTGGCCATCTCCAACACCCGCTTGATTAACGATCTAAGAAATCTCTTGGAGTCCTTTATCGACTCGATCGCTGCAGCGATTGATGCCAAATCCCCCTACACCGGCGGCCATGTGCGCAAGGTGGCCGAGATCACCATGCTCACCGCCCGGGCGCTGAGTGACGCAAAAGAGGGGCGCTACCGCGATGTGCGCTACAGCTTCGATGAGATGAACCAGCTGCGTATCTCGGCGCTGATGCACGATGTGGGCAAAATCACCACCCCGGAGTATGTGGTGGATAAGGCGACCAAGCTAGAGACCATCGTCGATCGCATCGAGCTGATCAAGACCCGCTATGAAGTGCTCCGCGCCGAGGCGGAGATCGCCTGTCTCAAAGCGGGCAATACCCCAAAGGCGCAAGAGACGCTTAGAGAGACTCTGAATGCCTACGAGGAGGAGATGGCGTTTTTAGAGGCGGCCAATATCGGTGGAGAGTTTATGGCCGATGAGAAGATTGAGCGGCTTAAGGCGATCGCTGCTCGAACCTGGCGCTGCGGCGATCAGCGGCGCCCCCTTCTGGATGAGGATGAGATTAAGAACCTCTCGATTCGCAAAGGCACCCTAACCGAGGCGGAGCGGGAGGTGATCAACGACCACGCCGCCATGAGCCTGAAGATGCTCGAAGCGCTCCCTTTTCCCAAAAAGCTGCGTCGGGTGCCGGAGATTGCCGCCAATCACCACGAGAAGCTCAACGGCAAAGGCTATCCGCGCGGCCTGAGTGCCGAGGATCTCACACTGGAGTCGCGTATTTTGGCCCTGGCGGATATCTTTGAGGCGCTCACCGCCGCCGATCGCCCCTATAAGGAGGCGAAGCGGATGAGTGAGGTGATGAAGATCATCGGCTTTATGGTCAAAGATGAGGAGCTCGACGGTGAGCTGGTGGAGTTTTTCTTTAAAAACGGTCTGCATCTGGCGTATGGGGCTGAGAATCTAAAGCCCGAACAGATGGATCTGCCGCCTGCGGCAGCACAAAGCGATACCCCCGCTTAAGCAGCCCCTCGATAATCCCCTCAAGCGCCTTCAGGCTCTGGGGGTGATCGTGAATTAGAATAATCCCGCCATCGCGCATCGCTCGCAGGGTGCGCGCTGCGATCGCCGCCGCCGCTTCGGTGTCGTTGCGATCGCGGTAGGTGTAGTCGTAGCTATTCACCGACCAGCCCATATTGACCATCTGCTCTTTTTCGATCGCTGCCTGGCTAAACGGTGTCGCCAGGCCGTAAGGGGGGCGGAAGTAGCGGGGGCGTTGATGGGTGTGCGTCTCGACCCAGCGGTTGAGCCGCACGATCTCTTCGGTTGTGGCGTTGGCATCCAGGCGGGTGAGGTTGGGGTGCGACCAGGTGTGATTGCCGATCAGGTGACCCGCCTTGGCAACGCGCTGAAGCACCTCTGTCTGGCGGCTGTCGATACGGTAGCCGTTGATAAAAAAGATCGCCTGAAGGTCGTAGCGCTCCAGCAGCGCCAAAAACCCCTCCGTGCTGGCCGGGTGGGGGCTATCATCGATCGTCAAAAGCGCCAAAGGGGCGGTGGCGTTGTGATCGTAAGCACGAATCTGCCAGCTGACCGGATCGATATAGTACCCCTCAGCCTGAGCCGAGAGGGCCCACACCCCTAAAAGCAGGCTGCAGAGCAGAAGCGGCAGGGGGTGATTTGTGAACATAAGTTCATAAAACCTGAGAGCATTCATCTACTTTGGCTTCCCCTTTTTGTTTTAATTGCTTCAGGAGTAAAGTACGAGCCTGAAAATGTCCTAAAGGAAACACCATGGCGAGTGACTCTCAAGCCAAACGGATCGATCCGGGCACCCCGTTTTATAAAAAGCGGTATGTCACCTTCTCGATCATCACCTTTGTCGTTCTGATTCTACCATGGATCACCATCGATGGTAACCATATTTTCCTGCTCTCCTTTGTCCATATGCGTCTGGAGTTGATGGGGATTGCGTTTGATATGCAGGAGCTCTACCTGCTGCCCTTTTTGTTGATGTTTTTCTTTCTCTTTGTGCTCTTTATTACCACTGTCGGGGGGCGGGTCTGGTGTGGCTGGGGCTGCCCGCAGACCATCTTTCGGGCCATCTATCGCGACCTGATTGAGGGCAAGCTGCTAGGGATGCGAAAGCTCAACAACAAACAAAAAGAGCCCGATATGTCCCAGCCGGGCAATAAGCTCAAGCGGGCGGTGGCGATTGTGATCTGGTCGCTGCTTGCTTTTGTCGCGGCGGCCAACTTCACCTGGTACTTCGTGCCGCCGGAGGACTTTTTCGTCTATATCCAGAATCCGGCCGATCACCCCATTTTGATGGGGATGTGGATTATCCTCGCGCTCTTTTTGATCTACGATGTGCTTAAGCTAGGAGAGGACTTTTGTACCTATGTCTGCCCCTATGTCCGCATCCAGTCGGCGATGTACGATCCAGACACCGTCTTTACCATCTACGATGAGAAGCGCGGCGGCAAGATCTATGATGAGAAGGGCAACAAAATCGGCAAAAAGCCGCTCGGCGAAAAAGATGAGTGCACCGGCTGTGAGGCGTGTGTCAAGGTGTGCCCGACCCATATCGATATCCGAAAAGGGTTGCAGCTGGAGTGTATCAACTGTCTGGAGTGTGCCGATGCCTGTCGCAAGGTGATGGCCGGCCTGGGCAAAGAGTCGCTGGTTCGCTGGGAGAGCCCCACCTCCATCACCGGCGAGAACAAAATCCGTCTGGTGCGTTTCCGTACGATGGCCTATGTGGCGCTGCTGACGGGGATTATGGCCGCGCTTTTGATTATGGGGAGCACCAAAGAGTCGATGCTGCTCAACATCAACAAGTCCAACCGCGTCTATAAAGTGGAGCCTATCGGCGATCTCACCCGGGTGAGCAACGACTACATCTTCCTCTTTTCCAACACCCAGAGCGAGGCGTATGAGTTCTATTTCGAGGTGACCAATCACGATGCGATCGAGATTGAACGCCCGACGGAGCCTTTCCGGGTGGAGCCGGGCGATCGGGTGCGCCGTATCGTGGTGCTCTACACCGACGAGGATCTCTCCGAAAGTGCCGATCGCGACACCCGCTATCGACTCAATATCCGCGCCTATGCCGTGGACAATCCAGAGATCTTTGTCGAGCGTGAAGCGATCTTTGTCTATCCCGCCTCTGATAAGGTTCAGTAGCCTTTAGCCACAGCCTGATGACAGGCTGTGGCGCCTTAGCCGTCCATTAACCCTCTCCTGCTAAAATCGTTCCCATAACCCAAAGGAGTCTATCTTTGTTAGAAGAGCAGCTGCTTGATTTTTTCTATACCGCCCCGTTTCTGGTGAGCTTCGCAGCGGGGGTTTTGAGCTTTTTGGCCCCCTGTGTGTTGCCGATGATTCCGGCCTATATGTCCTACATCTCCGGCCTCTCGGTGGCCCAGATGCAAGATGCCGGAAAGATGACCCGCGCTGAGCATATGCGGCTTTTTGGTGCGGCGGTGATGTTTGTGCTGGGCTTTTCGGTGGTGTTTGTGATGCTGGGGGTGCTCTCAGACTTCTTTATCGCCGATATTCTGGCCAGTCCGTGGGCGCGTATCATTGGCGGCGCGATTATCATCGTCTTTGGTCTGCACTTTATGCATGTGATCCAGATCGGCTTTTTAAACATGCAAAAGCAGGCCAATTTCTCCACTAAAGTGACCTTTATCGCCCCCTTTGTGCTGGGGTTATCCTTTGCGATCGGCTGGACGCCGTGCGTGGGGCCGATTTTGGGTTCGATTTTGATGGTGAGCGCGCAGGAGGCGGGTCGCGGGGCGATCTTGATGAGCCTTTATGCGGCCGGTCTGGCGATTCCCTTTTTGCTGGTGGCGGCGCTTACGGCTTGGGCCTTTGCCTTTATGAACCGCATCAAGCGCTACTTCCGTGTGATCGAGATTGTCGGTGGGGTGTTACTGATCGCTATCGGCCTCTCTATCGGTTATGATGGCATCCGGGTCTTCTTCTAATGCGCCCTAAGCGCCCTAAATTTAGCCTCTGGGCCAACCTCTTAAACTCCCTGCGGGGACTCAAAGAGGTGGCCCGGCATGAGCGGCCCATGCAGGTGGAGCTGCTGCTTTTTGTGCTGCTAACGGGTCTGCTTTTTTTTCTCACGATCCCCTTTGGTTATAAGATGCTGCTTTTTATCTCGCTCTTTTTACCGCTCTTTGCCGAGCTGGTCAATAGTGCCATTGAGCGCACGGTCGATCTGGTCACGGTGGAGTATCACGAGCTGGCCAAAACCGCCAAAGACGCCGCCAGCGCATCGGTTTTCGTCGCACTGGTGGTGACGGGTTTGATCTGGGTGGCGACGCTCTATCATCTCTATTTCGGGAGCGGGACATGCTGATTGTGGACGCAAGACTGTGTGACGCCACCGGTGAGCGCCGGGGCGATCTGCGAATCGAAGCGGATCGAATCGTTCAGGTGGGCGAGGGGCTTAGCCCGGCACCGGGTGAAACGGTGGTGGAGGCATCAGGCTGTCTGCTCCTACCCGGTGCGGTGGATCTAAACTTTCACCTCAGCGATCCCGGTCGCGGCCGGCTGGAGAGTATGGAGAGCTCAGCGCAGCTGGCGCTAAAAGGGGGCATCACCACCCTGCTGGCTGCGCCCGATACCACCCCGGCGATCGATAATGAAACGGTGGTGGAATACCTGCTGGGTAAAGCCGATGCGACCAGAGGTGCGCGGATTTTGATTAGCGGTGAGATCGCTAAAGCCGATCGACTCAACAATCTCGCCCTGCTGTTTAAGGCCGGTGTGGTAGCCCTGCAGGGCAAAAGCACGCTTGATGGCAATCTGCTTCGCCGCGCCTTTGAGTATGGCCTGATGGCCGATCGACCGGTGCTGATCACCGCTCAGGAGGCAGCAATCGCCGGAAGTGGCGTGATGCATGAGGGGGCGGTCTCAGCCAGACTGGGGCTGCCTGCGATCGCCGATTTTGCCGAGAGCAGTGAAGCGGCCCGGGTGGGCGAGATCGCTGCGGCGCTAAAGAGCCGCCTGCTGATTCAGTCGGTGAGCGCGGCGCGGACGGTGGCGGCGATCGAGTCGCTCAAATCGCGCAGCGGGTTTGTCTCTGCGGAGGTGCTACTGACCCATCTGCTACTCGATGAGCACGCCTGCGAGGGGTTTAATACCGCCGCCCGGCTCGATCCGCCGCTGCGTGCTGCCACCGATCGCCAAGCGCTCATCGATGCGATCGCTTCAGGCACGATCGATGCGATCGCTTCGGGCCACCGGCCCCAGGATCCTGCCTCAAAGGATCGCGCCTTTGAGCTTGCCGCCCCCGGGGCGCGGATGGCGGATCTCTTTTTGCCGCTGGCCTACCACTACCTGATCGAAACGGGCAGCTTGGATCTGCCCACCCTCGTGCGGGCCATCAGTACCAATCCAGCTGCTCTGCTGGGGCTGGATGCGGGCGCTTTGGCGGTGGGCAAACGCGCCGATCTCGTGCTTTTCGACCCCGAAGCTACCATGGCGGTGAGCACCCAAAGCGCCCACGCCCCCTCACTCTGGGAGGGCCAGCAACTCAAAGGCGCCATCCGGTCTGCCTGGGTCGGCGGCGAGCAGCGGCTTTAACTCCTTTTTAAAGCCGCTTTGCTATAATTTCGCCCTTCCATAAAGTCGGGATGTGGCGCAGCCTGGTAGCGCGTACCCTTGGGGTGGGTGAGGTCGCAGGTTCGAATCCTGTCATCCCGACCACTTAAACCCCTTTTTTTCTATACCCTTTGAACACTCACTCTAGCAGGCGACGCGACGGACGGACGGTTAAAGCTAAGATTGTCTAACAGCTTGAGCATATTGTTAAAGGTGCTCTCCTCGGTCAGTGCTACCAGGGCGTTGATACGGTAGCGATTGCCACTTAGCGTGCGTTTGTCATCGCCTAGCTCCCTCGCTTCGAGCTCACCACTCTCTTTAAACA
>PWVP01000196.1 GCA_003561815.1 Campylobacterota bacterium
AATACTTCGTCCAGCAGGATCCCTCCAGGAAGTACATCGCGTGGGGGAATATCAACAAACCCACCACCCCGGAGGTGTTCGAAGAGCTCTTCAAAAAGGTCAAAGCCCACCTGAGCGGCAAGGAGCTCTATGTCTTTGACGGTTTCGTAGGGGCCCGCCCGGCCACGCGGAAAAATGTGCGCTTTGTCACCGAGATGGCGTGGCAGCACCACTTCGTCACCAATATGTTTATCCGACCCAAAAAAGAGCAGTTAGAGGCGTTTGAGCCCCACTTTATGGTCTACAACGGCTGCAAAGTGGTCGATGATCACTTTAAAGAGCACGGGCTCAACTCTGAGGTGTTTGTGATCTTTAATATCGAGGAGCGGGTGGCGATTATCGGTGGCACCTACTACGGCGGCGAGATGAAGAAGGGCATCTTCACCATGATGAACTACTGGCTGCCGCTTGATCAGATCATGTCGATGCACTGCTCGGCCAATGTCGGCAAAGTGGGCGATGTCGCGCTCTTTTTCGGCCTCTCGGGCACCGGCAAAACCACCCTCTCCACCGATCCGCACCGCCGCTTGATTGGCGATGATGAGCACGGCTGGGACGATGAGGGGATCTTCAATTTTGAAGGCGGCTGCTACGCCAAAACCATCAAACTCGACCCCAAGAGCGAACCGGAGATCTACGCCGCCATCCGCAAAGGTGCGCTCCTGGAGAATGTCACCATCCGCCCCGATGGCCAAGTGGACTACGACGATGGCTCCAAAACCGAGAACACACGGGTCTCCTATCCGATCGAGCATATCGAAAACCACGAACCCTCCCTCATGGGCGGCCACCCCAACAACATTATCTTCCTCTCTTACGATGCCTTTGGCATTTTGCCGCCGGTGGCGAAGCTGACCAAAGAGCAGGCGATGTACTACTTCCTCAGCGGCTACACCGCTAAAGTAGCCGGCACCGAGCGGGGGATCACCGAGCCGAAAGCCACCTTCTCCGCCTGCTTTGGCGAGGCGTTTATGACCCTGCACCCGACCGATTACGCCAAGCTTCTGGGTGAGAAGATTGACAAGCACGGCTCCAAAGTCTATCTGGTCAACACCGGTTTGACCGGCGGCCCCTACGGTACCGGTAAGCGAATGAGCATCAAAACCACCCGCGCGTGCATCAATGCCATTTTAGATGGCAGCATCGAGAGCAGTGCGTTTGAGACTATGCCGATCTTTGATTTCGCGGTTCCTAAGACCCTGGATGATATCGATCCGAAGCTGCTCAACCCCCGCGCCACCTGGAGCGATCCCGCCGCCTACGATGAGCAGGCCAAAGCGCTCGGTGCGCTGTTTGTGGAGAACTTCAAGCACTATCAGGATGGCAAAAGCGAGTTTGACTTCAGTGCAGCCGGCCCTCAGGTCTAGCCCTACTCCGCCCCGCTATTTCGCGGGGCGCCCTACATGAAAATACCGCCGCTCTTTATCACCGCCACCGGAACCGATATCGGAAAGACCTATATCACCTCTTTACTGATCCACGCCCTAGGGCGCAGGGGGGTCAAAACCGCCGCTTTTAAGCCGATCGAGACCGGCGTGATCGCAGAGCCCGCCGATGGTGCCGCGCTTCAACGCGCGCTTTTAAGCTACCCGCACAACCCTCTGCTGGATCTGGAGACGATCGTGCCGGTGCGCTACGCCCTGGCGGCCACTCCCGCTGTCGCCGCAGGGGATAGCCCCATCGACTGGCCGCGGATCGATGAGGCCTTTGTGCGCTGCTGCGATGGGGCGGATATTGTGCTGATCGAGGGCGCTGGCGGCGTGCTCTCTCCCCTGCAGGGCGATCGCCCCCTTATCGACCTGGCCCGCCGGTTTGAGGCGCGCGTGCTGCTGATCGCGCCCGATCGGCTCGGCATGATCCACGATCTGCTGGCCGCCCACGAAGCGCTCGATGCGCGAGGCTTTACGCCCCTTTTAGGGGTAAACCGGCGGGGGGATGAGGGGTTTGATCGCTGCACGCGCCCCTGGCTTGAGCGCCACCTCCCCGAGGCGCTGCTGCTGCCCGAAGAGATTGAGACCCTGACTGAAAAGGTACTAAAATGCTAAACCGATCGATTGTGCTCCTCTGTCTGCTGGCCTGGCCTTTGCTGGCTCAGACCACCGTCCTCAAGTACGCCTACAACGATGCCGCCCTTGCGCCGGGGGCCAAGGCGCTCAGCCACGCCCTAAAAGCGCACGATATCCATCTGGCACTTTTAGATGATGGAGAGCTTTTTAAAGGTGACGGTGGATTGGTGGGGCTTAAGATGGGCTATATCGAACTCTACAGCCTCAATGCTATCGAGCTGCACGGCATCATCTCGGGCATCTGGCCGATGCTTGAATCGGCCAAAAATGGTGATAGCACCGCTTTGGAGGCGGCCTTAGGCGAGCTGGGCTTTGAGCTGGTGGGAACGCGCTTTGAGCGCAATCGCACCCTGATCACCCTCGCCCACCCGCGCCGACTGGCGGCACTCGACTCCGCCACTCAGATACTGATTCGCCAGAAGCTGCCCTAAAGCCGCGCTTGAATCGAGGGGCTTAGCAGCGCCATAAAGGCCGCCTTTACCTGCTGCTCCAGCCGCTCGAGCAGCTGCTCGAAGCGGTCCTTTTTATGCCACTGGGGCTTCTCAACACCCGAGAGCGCTTCGATGTGGGCCTTAGCCTCCGAAGCGCTCATCAGCGCATCCACCAGCCCCACCTCGATCGCCTCAGAGGCGGTAAAGATCCGCCCATTGGCGAAGCGATCCGCCTCCTTCAAATCCAGACCACGCGCCTGGGCCACATCGGAGACGAAGCGGTCGTAGATGCTGCGCACCACCCGCTCAAGCTCCGCACGCTCCTGGGGGGTCCACTCCCGATAGAAGGTGCCCGCCTCCTTCATCTCACCGGCTTTAACCACATTCATCGCCACCCCGATCCGCTCAAGCAGCACCTCGGTATTGACCCCCTCTAAAATCACGCCGATCGAGCCGACCACACTGCCGGGGTTGGCCACAATCTCATCGGCCCCAATGGCGGCGTAGTAGCTACCGCTGGTCATCATCCCCGAAGCGTAGGCCAGCACCGGCTTCTTCTGGGCCAGCTCGGTGATGGCCAGCATCATCTCCACACTCGGCGGCACCGATCCCCCCGGTGAGTTGACCCGCAGCAAAACGCCTTTAATATGGGGCTCACGGGCTTTTTCCACCTGCTCTAAAAAGCGATCGGCACTGGTAATCGGCCCGTTAATCTCAATCTCCATGAGGTTGGGCTTGGCAGGGGGCTTGGGAGAGGAGAGGATCACAAAGGCCAGAACCACCACCAAAAGCACCGCCTTAAAGTGGTTCTGAATAAAGACAATCGGCGCGGTGATCGGCCAGAAGAGGGCACGGATCTTATCGGTCATCTAACGGCTCCTTAGGGATATCGATGGGCTCCCCCTCGATAAAGACGGTGCGCATCTTCTGCGCGTGTAAAATCACTTGCGCATAGGTCAGCCGCTCATGCTCCACCTCCCCGGGCAGATCGAAGCTGATCACATCTGCGCTACGCCCCGCCACCAGACGACCGGTATGAAGCCCCATGGCCCGGGCGGGGATCTCCGTCACGCTTCGGATCAGATCGCGCGCGAGCAGCGCCAGATCAAGCCCCTCGTGCATCAAAAGCGCATGGCGCAGCTCGGAGAAGAGATCGAGCGTGTAGTTGGAGCTCAGACCATCGGTCGCCACGGCGTAGCCGATCTCGCGGTTTTTGACCTTTTCGAGATTGAGCCGTCCGCAGCCGAGCAGGCGGTTAGAGACCGGGCAGTGCACCAGTGTGCCGCCCATCCGGGCGATGGTGCTGAGCTCCTCGTCGCTGGCGTGCACCCCGTGAATAAAGAGCGGTTTGACCCCCTCAAAGCAGCTCAAAAAGTCCGCCGCACTCCCCACCGGTGTCGCGCTCTTTAAAAACTGCTCAAAAAACGGTTTAAACTCCCCGCTGCCGCTATCGAGCCAGCGCCGCTCACTGCGACTCTCCATAAAGTGGGCGCCGATGGGAAGCCCGCGGCTTTTGGCCAGATGGACCGCTTTGCGAACCAGTACCGGGTGAACCGAGTAGGGCGAATGCACCGCCACCGCCGGATAGAGCCGATCGGACATCCGCTCAAAGCTCGACTCCAGCCGATCGACAAAGTCGGCAAAGATCATATCCGCTGCGGCCGGATTGGAGCCGATTAGCTCATTAAAATAGACCACCTTCAGCGGCGAATCGGCACAGGCGGCCAGATCGAAGCCGTAGCTACTCACAGCCCCGATGGTGGTCACCCCGCTCGCCGCAATGCTCTCAAGCGTGCGGGTATAGCACGCCTCTTTGCAGGCAGAGACAAGCCGCTCGCGCTTCTCCATCACACTATAGAGCCACCCCATAAAGCTGCCGTAATCCAGCTCGGTTCTCTGGGCGCTAAACTCCAGGTGGAGGTGGCTGTTAATCAGCCCCGGCATCACCACCGTGTGCGCACCCCCCTCGATCACCTCAACTGCCCGATCGCGGGCGTAGCGCTCAATCACCGCCGGATCGTCGGTCACCTCAATAATTTTCGTATCAAAAATCACCGCCGCATCCTTTAGGATCGGACGGGTCGGATCCATCGTCAAGACGGTCCGGGCCAGTAGCATCGTTACCAAAATACTCCTCCAGATAGCGTGATTTTACCGAAGGCTTTGTTAAGGGCGGTTATAATCGCCCCTATTTTTATCACAGCCCAACCCAAACCCATAAGGAGCATCTATGAAAATCACCGTTATCCAGGGGCCCAACCTCAATATGCTGGGGGTACGCGAAAAGAGCGTCTACGGCCCGATGACCCTCGATCAGGTCCACAACGCCATGAAGCAGCTTGCCGAGCAGCACAAGGCGGAGATTGAGTTCTATCAGTCCAACCTCGAGGGGGAGATTGTCGATCGCATCCAGGAGTGCTACAACGAAAGTGACGCTATCGTCATCAACCCGGCAGCCTACACCCACAGCTCCATCGCGATCCGTGATGCGATTGCCGCCGTGGGCGTACCGGCTGTCGAGGTGCACATCTCCAATACCGCGCGGCGTGAGGAGTTTCGTCGCAACTCCCTCATCGCACCGGTCTGTGCGGGCGTGATTAGCGGCTTTGGCCCCTTTAGCTACCAGCTGGCGCTGATGGCAGCGATGCAGATTGCCGGTGAAGTTCAGGCCCAAAAGGCCCAAAAAGCCGCCCAGCAGGCATGAGTCACGCCGGGGTGCTTCACCGCGCCGAAAGCGCGCTCTACTACGCCTGTGGCTACAGCTGCGATCATGCGGTGCTGATTCTGCTCGATAACGCCCCGCGCTGGTTGATCACCGATGGCCGCTACACCACCGAAGCCAAAGAGGCGGGGTGCTTAGCCGAGGTGGTCGAAAGCAGCGATCTGATGAAAACCGCCAGAAAGCTGATACGCCGCAGCGGTCAGCGGCGCTGGATTGTCGATCCTAAAGAGTGGAGCCACGGAGCGCTCACAGCCCTTCAAAAGGGGCTGCCCGGTTTTCAGCTACTCTTTCGCCCCGACTACTCCCCTTTGCAGCGGGCTGTCAAAAGCCCCCAAGAGATCGCCCTGATTCGCCAATCGGTTCAGGAGAACGCCCAGGCGTTTGATCGTTTCGCCCACTGGCTCTTAGAAAACGGCGAGGGGCGCAGCGAAGCGCAGCTGCATTTTCAGCTCGAGAGCTTCGTGCGCCAAAGCGGCGAACGGGATCTCAGCTTCCACCCGATCCTGGCGCTCAATAGCGCAGCGGCCAAGCCCCACGCCCTGCCCGGCTCAACCCCGCTTAAGCGCGGCGATCTGCTACTGCTGGATGCGGGGAGCAAATACCGGCGCTACTGCTCAGACCGCACCCGAACGGCGGAGTTTGGTCCTAAGGGGCTGCTCTTTTCGCTCGAACAGCGCTTTAGCGACCCCAGGCGCCAGAAGATCTACGATCTGGTACTTAAAGCCCACGATCGCGCCATCGCCCACGCCCGGGCCGGGATGCGTGCCAGCGAGCTTGACCGGATTGCGCGGGCGGTGATCGAAGAGGCGGGCTATGGCGCCTACTTCAACCACTCCCTGGGTCACGGGGTCGGACTGGATATCCACGAGCACCCCTACATCAACCGGCGTAACGACCGGGTGCTAACCGAGGGGATGGTCTTTACCATCGAGCCGGGCATCTATCTGCCCGGAGAGTTTGGGGTGCGGATTGAGGATGTGGTGGTAATCCAGGGCGATCGCGCCGAGGTGCTTTAGTCGGTGCGCCGCGATCTCGATGCGCACAACCGCCTTCTATTTACCCCCCGCTTTCCGGCCAAAAGGCGATACAACTCCCCCAAACCCCACATGTCACTGATAGGCGTCGGCGGCAATCTGGGGCCACTTAAACGCCGTTTCGATCAGCTGGTGATGCGGCTACAAAGTGACGCGGCGATCGATCTGCTCGAGAGCTCGCCACTGCTTTTAAACCCCGACTTTGCCGCTAGCGATACGCCCCCCTTTCTTAACGGTGTGCTACTGGTGGCGACCACCCTCTCGCCCTCTGGGCTCCTTAGGCGCCTACACTACTATGAGCGCCGTTTCGGGCGGCGACGGCCCTACAAAAACGCCCCGCGAACGCTGGATCTTGATATTATCTTTTTTGAATCCAAAAGGCTGTACAATGGGCCACTTCGCATTCCGCACCCGCACTGGTCTAAACGGCCCAGTGTGGTGGTGCCGATGCTGTGGATAACCGGTCGTTTTCAAGGAGATCGATGAAGCTCTTTACCTTCACGGGCGAAAGTCCCGCTGAAGCGCTCAAACAGGCCCAACACGAGTGCGGCGAGGATGCACTGGTGGTCAACACCCGCGAAATACGCAAAAAGGGGCTGGGCCAAAGCGCTCTTTATGAGGTGGTTGTCGCCCTGGAGGAGGGAGGCTCTAGCCCAAAAAGTGCGTCCAAAACCCCCGCACCGGGACAGAGTGGACGATCGCCGCGCTTTGAGCAGAGCGATGACGATGTGCTGGTCAGCCTCTCAGAGGCGGCCAAACAGATTACCGAGATCGCCCGGGCCACCGAGTCCGCTCCGCCGCCACGGCACCGAACCGCTGCCACCGCCCCCAAAAGCACCGCTGCTGCTGCTGCCACACCGCCCGCACCATCGCCGGCACCGCCTGCGCGCGAACAGATGGAGATCAAAGAGCTTCAAAAGGAGATTGGCAAGCTGGCCGATCGGGTAAAGCTGATTCAGAACATGGTGTGGGATAAGGGCAGTGACGATCGAAACGGTCTGGTCATCCCCTCGGAGTTTGCCGAGATCTACCGCATCAGCAAAAACAGCGGCATGGCCCCGGAGCATCTGGATACCATCATGCGGCTCACACTCGAGCATATGCCGCTTAATATGCGCGAAAACAGCGAAGCGGTGCGGCGCTACTTCAATGTGCTGCTGCGCAAGATGATTCCCATTCGCATCGAATCGCGCCTGAGTCGGCCCAACAAAAAGGTGATGATGCTCGTCGGCCCCACCGGTGTGGGCAAAACCACCACCCTGGCCAAACTCGCCGCCCGCTACGCCTATCAGATGAGCGAGAAGTACAAGGTGGGGATTATTACGCTGGACACCTACCGGATCGGCGCAGTGGAGCAGCTGATGTATTACGCGAAGATGATGCGCTTAGGTATCGAGACGGTCCAGGACCCGCTGGACTTCTCCTCGGCGCTGCAGTCGCTCAAACACTGCGACTATGTCCTGATCGACACCGCCGGCTGCTCGCAGCACGATCGCGAAAAGATCGGGCGCATCGGTCAGTTTCTCGATGCCGAAAAACAGACGAGTATCGATCTCTCACTGGTGCTTTCGAGCAATGTTAAGCTGGAAGATATGCGCGAAATCTACAAAAACTACGCCCCCCTAGGGATCGACACCGTGATCGCCACCAAACTGGATGAGACCTCGGGGATGGGGGCCTTTTTTAGCTTTATCCATGAGGCGAAAAAGCCGCTTAGCTACCTCTCGGTCGGCCAGGAGGTGCCTGACGATCTGGTGGTCGCCGATGCGGACTACTTCATCGGCTGCCTGCTCGATGGCTTTAAGCGCAAGGAGTCCTGATGCAGCATCAAGCGCACAAACTCGAACAGATGGTCGGCAAAACCCCACCCAAAAACGGCCACACCCGCTTTCTGGCCATCACCAGCGGCAAGGGGGGTGTCGGCAAAACCACCATGAGCGCCAATATCGCCTTTTTAATGGCCAAATCCGGCTACAAGGTGGGGCTCTTTGATGCCGATATCGGCCTGGCCAATCTCGATGTCATCTTAGGGGTGCGACCCAAGAAGAACATTCTCAACCTCTTAAAAGGGGAGAGCAGCGTCGAGGAGATCTTGCTGCAGGTGGAGCCCAACCTCTGGCTGCTGCCCGGCGAGAGCGGCAGCGAGGTGTTTGAGTTTAGCGATCAGTTTCTACTGGAGCGTTTCTATAGCGAGGTTAAAAAGCTCGACTTTCTGGACTACCTGATTCTCGATACCGGTGCAGGGATCTCAGAGCATGTGCAGATGTTTCTGGATGCGGCGGATGATGTGCTGGTGCTGAGCATCCCCGACCCGGCGGCCATCACCGATGCCTACGCCATGATCAAGGTGCTCTCCAAAAAACGCGATCGCCTCTTTTTTCTGCTCAACCAGGCCTCCAGCCCCAAAGAGGCCGAAAGCGTTATGGGCAAAATCCTAAAAGTCGCCAACGCCAACCTGCCCAATCTACAGATCGAGCCGGTGGGCTTCATGGGGCGCGATGGCGATGTGGAGCGGAGCATCAAACAGCGCTACCTCTTCAGCAAAGAGATCCCAAACTGCACCGCGACCAGCCGTCTTAATGACGCTGTTCGCACCCTGACCGCTAAAATGGAACAGAAGGTGCTTGAAGAAAGGGAAGAGCGCGGTTTCTCAAGGTTTTTCAAGCGGCTCTTGAATCAGTTTTAAGCGGGGTGACAAGCCATGATCAGGCCGGAGAACTTTATCTACTTTCTCACTGTCTGTGGTTTTTTCATCGGCGTTATCTTCTCGATGGTGGCCCCGATCGAGCCGGCAATGGTTTTATGGACCACCATCTCCATCACAGCCGTCTTCTATATGATCGGACTGGCCAGCACCTCCTGGTTTATTAAGCATATCGACATCAAAGCCGCCTACACACTCAACCGCGACTACTACGAGGAGCAGCTGGACAAGGCGCGCGATCAGATCGAAAAGCGCGAGACCTACATCCGCGACTCCAGTCGCTTTATTCGCCAGCTTGAAGAGGAGATTTTGCAGAAAAAAGATGAGGATCTACTCTGATGGCAGCCACTAAGCCCCTGCAGGCGTACGCCTCCCAGCAGCAGCAGGCACAAAACGCCCTGGCCGTACAGTATCTTCCGGCGGTCAAAGCGATGGCCTACCGCCTAAAAGAGCGGCTTCCCGCCAGCGTCGATGCGAGCGATCTCATCTCCATAGGGGCCGAGGAGCTGATCAAGCTCGCTCGCCGCTACGATGCGGAGCTCAATGACTCCTTTTGGGGGTATGCTAAAAAGCGGGTTCATGGGGCGATGCTCGATTTTCTGCGCAGCCTCGATACGGTCAGCCGCAGCGATCGCCGCCTGATCAAAGAGGTGGAGCGCCAGGTGGTGCAGTACTTTAGCGACCACGACGAGGAGCCGAGCGATGAGCAGCTGGCCGATATGATCGGTGAAGATCTCGCCAAAATCCAAAAAGCGCGCAACGCGGGGGAGGTCTGCTCTCTGATGCCGCTCGATGAGCAGCTGCAGATCTTTGGCGATGAGAACACCGAAAAGTCGGTGATGCACGATGAGCTCATCGATCAGGTGATGGCGACACTGGGCGAGATGACCGAACGCGATCAGATGATTATCCAGCTCTACTTCTACGAGGAGCTCAACCTCAAAGAGATTAGTCACATTTTAGGTATCACCGAGTCGCGCATCTCGCAGATTATCAAAAGCGTTGCCCGCAAAATCCGCCAAAGGTTGGAGTAGATGGCCGATATTCTCAGCCAGGAGGAGATTGACGCCCTTTTGGAGGCGGTCGATGATGATGACTCCTCCCCGGACGAGCTCTTCGATAAGGATCGTGCCAAACTCGAACAGCGCACCGTCACACTCTATGACTTTAAGCGGCCCAACCGGGTCAGCAAAGAGCAGCTGCGCGCCTTTCGATCGATTCACGACAAGATGGTGCGCACCCTCTCAGCCCAGATCTCCTCGGTGATGCGATCCATCGTGGAGATTCAGCTCCACTCGGTCGATCAGATGACCTATGGTGAGTTTCTTATGTCGCTCCCCTCCCCTACGAGCTTTAATGTCTTCTCGGTCAAACCGCTCGAAGGCAGTGGCGTACTGGAGATCAACCCCTCCATCGCCTTTCCGATGGTCGATCGGCTCCTGGGGGGCAAAGGCGAAGCGTACGATTCGAGCCGGGACTTTAGCGATATCGAGCTCAACCTTTTAGATACGATTTTGCGGGTGATTATGCAGAATCTCAAAGAGGCGTGGGCGCCGGTTACGGAGCTCTACCCTCTGGTAGAGGCTAAAGAGTCCAGCCCCAATGTGATCCAGATCGTGGCCCAAAACGAGATTGTGGTGATGGTGGTGATGGAGATTATCATCGGCCACACCAGCGGGATGATGAACCTCTGCTATCCGGTGATTGCGCTGGAGCCGGTACTGCCCAAGCTGGCCGCACGGGATATTATGGTCAGCGAAACCAGCTCGAAAAAGTCGCGTAACCGTGAGCTGAAAACCCTACTCGGTGGTGCGCGCGTCTGGCTGGAGGCGATTATCGGTGATGCACAGCTGAGCGTGAAAGAGATGCTGGAGCTCAAAGAGGGGGATATGCTTATCCTCGATCGCCCGGCCGATGACACGGCGGTTCTCTGTGTGGATGGCGAAGATAAGTTTGTGGCCAAGCTGGGCTTAAGCCGCTACCGAAAAACCGTCGAGGTGGAGAAGGTGATCCGCACCGAACACGACGATGTGAAGGTGATTCTAGGTCGCCTCGAAGAGGAGCGGCGGCGTAAAATTCAAGCCTTCAAGGGTGAAGGAGGAGTGTAGTGACATTTGTAGAACTGCTGCTTAAAGAGATTGAGGGGACCATTAGCGGTCTTTTGGGGAGCCCCCCACAGGTGAGCCTTAAAGAGGAGGAGCTTTTAAACGAGCACTCCAATGTTATTCCACCTGCGGCGAGTATCGAGATTGAGGTCTCCGGCGATGCCACCGGCAAGGCCAAGGCGATTTTGAAGCCCGAGCTCGCCACGGCGCTGGCCGATATGATGGTCGGCGGGGATGGCGAAACCAAAGAGACGATGGATGATGACGATCTGGATGCGACCCAGGAGATTGTCTCCAATATCATGGGGGCGATCGGCAACTCTTTAGGGGCCCAAAACGAGCTGCCTAAATTGAGCTTCAAGGCTGAAAAGGCCGCCTTTATCAGCCCGGATCAGGAGATCGCCATCGGGGATTTCGCCAAAATGCTCACCTTCGACTTCAGTATCGGAAGCGTTGAGAGTGTTTTGATGTTCTTAATCGATCAGACGGTGCTCGATGCGCTTGAAAAGAGCGATGAGCCCGGCGCAGAGGATGATGCGCCCGCCTATGTGCCGCCCCCCTCCTCCGGCGAAGGGGCGGATCCGGGCGCACCCTTGACCCCCGAAGAGCTCAAAAACATGCAGCTTCTGATGGATGTGCGCCTCACGGTGCGGGTGCGCATCGGACGCAAGCGGATGCTGCTTAGGGATGTGATCAATATGGATATCGGCTCGATTGTGGAGCTCGATCAGCTGGCCAACGAGCCGCTCGATATTCTGGTGGACAATAAAAAGATCGCCGAGGGGGAGGTGGTGATTGTCGATGGCAACTTCGGTGTCCAGATCACCTCCATCGGCACCCGGCGCGAGCGGCTCGAACAGCTTAAGGGGTAGAGGGTGGCCGATCGGCGGCGACCAACGCGGTAAAGTCCCTACCGCTGGGGTTTTGAAACACCCGCAGGTCAAACTCCCCAAGCGCCACCAGGAGATGATCAAAGATATCGGCCTGAATCGCCTCGTAGTTCACCCAGGCGGTATCGGCCGTGAAGCAGTAGATCTCCAGCCCCAACCCCTGAGCTGTGGGGGCTAGCTGACGAACCATCAGGGTCATATCCTGCCGAAGCGCGCTATGCTGAGCCAGGTAGGCGCTGGCGTAGGCGCGAAAGGTGCCGATATTGCTTAAATGGCGCCCATTGAGCGGGCTACGGCCCGCCTCCGGGTGGGTGCGATTATAGGTTTCGATCGCCTCCTTTTTCTCCTGAAGATACCCCCTTAGTAGCGCCACCTGTTCAAGCCGCTCAATCTCCTCGGCGGTTAAAAACCGAAAGCTGTTAATATCGAGCCAGATGGCGCGCATAATCCGGCGCCCGCCGCTTTGTTGCATCCCCCGCCAGTTTTTAAAGGCGTGCTCCACCAGCTTGTAGGTGGGGATGGTGATGATGGTGCGATCCCAGTTTTGCACCTGAATATGGTGTAGAGCGATATCGATTACGCCCCCATCGGCTCCAAAATGGGGCGCCTCTATCCAGTCACCCACCCGCACCAGATCGTTAGCCGCGATCTGTAAACTCGCCAAAAAGGAGAGGATTGTATCGCGAAAGATCAGCAGCAAAAGCGCCATCAAGGCGCCCAGACCGCTCAAAACCCCCCAGGGCGAAACCCCAAGCAGTGTCGTAAAGACAATAATCACCCCAAAGAGGTAGACTATCAGCTTCACCAGCTGAACATACCCTTTGATGGGGTGGTGGGTTTTTAAAGGGAGCTGCTCGTAGATAGCCATCGTTGCCGAGAGGAGCCGCCCGATAAAGATCATCAAAACCAGCGTCAGATAGATGTGGCTTGCGCGCTCAAAGGGGATCTGATACCCCTCGGGTACCAGCAAAACGGCGTGGTAGAAGACAAGCGCCGGTGCAATCCAGCTTAGCATCTCCACCACACGGTGCTGTTTGAGCGCCTCGGTCGCATGGCGGGCCATGCGGCTGCTTAGACGGTGAATCAGCCGCACCAGAATCAGGCGCGTCAAGTGAAAGCTAATCCACGCTCCAGCGAGCACAAAAAGAGCGATCAGCGACCACTCCATCCAGGGGTTATCGATGGCGTTAATCCACTGGTTCAAAGTGCGCCTTTACCCCCTCAAGCAGCCGGTCGTAGATCGCCTCAAAGGCCACCCCATTAACCCGCGCCTGAGAGACGGTGGTGATAAAGTTGGTATCCCGCTCAAAGCGGGGAACCAGATGCAGATGCAGATGCTCGGCAATCCCCGCACCGGCGCTTGGGCCTAAGTTCATCCCCAGATTCACACCGTGGGCGCCAAAGTGCTCTTTAAGTAGTCGCGTACCCTGCTGGGCACGAATGGCCATGCGGTGCCAAGTGGCGCTACCCAACCCCTCTAGCGCATCAATATGGTGATGGGGAATCACCATAAAATGCCCAGGGGTGTAGGGGTAGCGATTCATCACCACAAAGCAGTGCTCATCACGGTAGAGCACCTGATTGTCGTAATCGGCTTGAGGGTTCTGGGAGATGGCGCAGAAGACACACCCCTCGCTGCGGGCACTAAAGTAGGCGGCGCGCCAGGGGGCGTAGAGGTGCTCCATTACCCCAGCAGACCACTGCCGCACAGCGGCTGGCTGCGATCGGCGGCATAGATTCGCTCGCCGCCACGCAGATCGTATTTCCAGATGGGTGCATTGGCCTTAAAATCCTCCACGAAACGATCGATGAGCTCCAGCGCCACGCGCCGCTTTGGCGAACTGACCGCTGCGATATAGGAGCTCTCAAAAAGCGGCACATCACCACAGGAGTGGGCCATCGCCACCTCGGCACCCCGCTTGGCCGCCTGCTCCTGCCAGTGGTTAAACCAGCGCTCCAGAAGGGGGCGGTAGAGATCGAAGCTCAGCCCCTCGATACCCCCCTCATCGCGCACCGTCCCCACGAAGGGGATAAAGGCGCCAAAGTTTCGACGCCGCTGCACCCCATACCAACGCTCTAAAATCCGGGGCACCTCAAGGGGGCCATCGTAAATCTCAAGCACCCTACCCTCCACAAACCGGCGGCAAAAGGGTGACGCGATCGCCGCTTTTGAGCGGATGGGCTCTATCGGTGATCATCTCATCATTGACCGCAACGGCACTGTTTTTCAGCCAGGGCTGAAGCGCGGCATCCTGTGCCAAAAAGGATGAGAGCTCCTCTAAAGAGCGCACCTCCAGCTCAATCGGCTCTTTACCGATCGGGCCTAAAAACTCAACCGTAACCACCATGCACCCCTTTATCTATCGTTAGGGGAAAATAATAGCAAAGGGGGCGTTCAAAACCGCTTACCGAATCAGATCCAGCCCCAAAATCAATCCACCGCGTAAAACCGTGAACCGCTCTGGCGAACGGGCGCGAATCGCCGACTGAAACTCCGCTAAGGAGCCCACATCTTTTTGATCGACTGAGACCACCACATCACCGGCTCTAAAACCGCTCCGATCGGCGCGACTACCCGGCTCCACATCGCTAATCACCGCGCCGCGGGTGATCTCATTGAGCGCGAGTCGCTGCTGCCACTCGCGGGTGAGCGACTCCAGGATAAGCCCGTGGTGATAGAGGGTGCGCGCACTGCGTGTGGCCAGCCCCTCAAGTGCGCCAACACGGACAGTCGCCTCGCGGATGCGCTTCTCCCGCAGATAGAGAAGCGCGATCTCGCGATTGGCCACCAGCGTGGAGAGGATCCGCTCAAAGGAGAGCAGATTGTCCACAATCACATCATCGGCCATAATCACCAGATCGCCACGGCGCAGCCCCGCTTCATAGGCGGGGGAGTTGGGCTTGACAGCGGTGATGAGTACCCCCTCATCCCGCCCGAAGTAGCTCTTCATCTCCGTGCTCAGATCCGCGACCGCAATCCCCAGCCACGCCTCTTTCACGCTGCCCGATCGCTCCAGGCGGTAGGCGATGTCGCGTACCTGATCCACCGGCAGAAAGAACCCTCCACTCTCCTGAGGGCGCGAACCGCGCAGCCGGATCGGCATCCCGGCCATCTGGCCCTGTGCGTTGACCACCAGGCCGCCGATATTGCCGCCATGCACGAAGAGATCGCTCTGGAGCATCCGAAGCTCCCCGGGAGGACGCAGCCCGGTGGTGGAGACCACCCCCATCGAGATGACCGGCTCCAGACCAAAGGGGTTGCCGATCGCAAAGAGCAGATCCCCCGCCTTAAGCGCCTCCGGTTTGGCAAACTCCACGGCCGCCAAGGGGGGCTCATCCTCCAGGATAATCCTCAAAACCGCCAGATCCGCACTGCTATCCACCCCCAAAACCCGTGCATCGTAAAGCCCCTCTCGATCGGGCACCTGCACCTGAAGCGTTTTACGATCGCCTATGAAGTGCGCACTGGTGGCAATCAGCCCCTTCGGGTCAATCACCACACCCGAACCGAGCGATCGGCGCAGCTTCTGACTGGTCAGACCCAGCTGGGGAAACTGCAGATAGGGGCGAAACCAGGGATCATCGATAAACGGACTGGCCGCTCCGGCTCGATCATCGGGCGTGAGCAGATAGACCACCGATGCCGAGAGATCCTCGAGCATGGGAGAGAGGGCATGGGGTATGGGCGTGGGTAGGCGCTCAATGCGATCGGCATAGAGTCCACCCGTAAGCAGCAGACAGAGAAGAAGGGGCGCTATGCCTGACCGCATTGCGCCTCATTGATGACAGGGGCGGGGCGGCCCACATGGTACCCCTGTGCATAATCGACACCCAACTCTTTGATCATGGCGTAACTTTCCGGTGAACTCACAAACTCCGCCACACTCTTTGCACCGATGCTTCGGGCAAAGAGGGCGATATTTCGCACAATCATCTCGCTGCGCTTATCCTCGGTAATATTGCGAATAAAGCAGCCATCGATCTTGATAAAGTCCAGATCGATACTCAGAAGCCGGGCGAAGTTGGAGTGCTCCGCGCCGAAATCGTCCGCTGCAATCAAAAAGCCCATCTGTTTGAGTCGCGCCAGCTGACCAGTCTGTGCGCTCGCCTGTGAAGCGGTCATCGACTCCACAATCTCCAGCGTCACCCGCCCCGGTTCAATACGGTGCTTTTTAAGGCGGTAGGCCAGCATCTCCTCCAGATAGCCTTCTTGTAGATCACTATCGGTAATATTGATAGAAAAATGAATGGCTGAGCCCTCAAAATAGGCAAAACTTTTTGAGATGATGTTTTTGGTGATGGCTGTCAGGATGCCGGAGATGCGCGCCGCCTCGAGAAAAATATAAGGGTCGATCCACTTACCCGCCTCATCGCGCATACGCGCAAGGCACTCATAGCGCACCACCTCTTGTGTGTGAACATCCACGATGGGCTGAAACCAGGGGTGGAGCGCCTCGTTCTCCACCGCCTGACGCACCCTGGGGATCCAGTGGAGGTTGTTCTCCTGCATCTTGTGAATATCCAGCGTGTCGCAGTAGGTGCAGTAGCGGTTGCGCCCCTGCGACTGCGCCTGACTCAGGGCTGCCAGCGCATTGGAGAGTAGGCGGCTGAGCCCATCCCCCTGGGCGATACCGACGGTAAAGCCTATCTTAATCTCAATCTCATCGTAGTAGATGTGGCTCAGGGCGCAGAAGCTATTAATCTGCCGGGCAAGCTCCTCCGCCCGCTTGGCGCTTGCGTTGTCCAGCACCACCGCAAACTCATCGCCGGCAAAGCGGTAGAGCGCAGCACTTTGGGGGGTGTTTAACCGAATAATCTCCGCCGCCTGAATCAGAACATAGTCCCCTAGCTCAGGGCCGTAGACACTGTTAATCAGGCCGAAATTGTCCAGATCGACCAGCAGTAGCGACTTCTCGCCGGGGCGTTTGAGGTGTTCGAGTAGGCGATTTCGGTTGGGAAGCTGGGTGAGTTGATCGAGATAGGGGAGCTCTTGCAAGACCGCATCTTTCTCTTCCAGCTGAAGCCGCAGCTCGTCGATGCGGGTCACAAGAACCGCTGAGGGATCCTGATCTGCTTGATAAAAACCCATTGTCTACCCCCCAGATGAAACATTTGCTTCATCGTATCACTTTGTAGCTTAGGGGTTCTCCAGCTCGAAGGCGACCTGTTCGGCGGCACGATTAAGGCGGCGGTTCTCATCCTCAAGCACACGGAGCGTACTCTGCTGCCGCTCTATCTGCAGACTGTTGAGGTAGATACTGTTGGCAATGTAGATCTTTGGCAGGAAAAAGAGCAGGCCGATCGCCATCACCACCAAAACCGGAACCACCAGCCGATCGATGCCGCGACCGGCGCTCTCATCTAGCAGCTCTTTAGGATCCATCCGCACTCCTTGTGAATTGAAACCCCCGCAGTTTAGCACTGCGGCTGCGGGGATTTTGGGCTATCTCCTGATCGGTGGCGACAAGTGGTTTTTTAGTCAGTAGTTTACCCTTCGCCCGATCGCCCCCGCACTCACAGCGCCAGCTCTGCGGTGGGCAGATGCAGCGCTGCGCCCAGAGACGAAAGCGATCCTTAATCAGGCGATCCTCAAGCGAGTGAAAAGCGATCACCCCCACCTTCAGCCCCGGCCTGGCCAGCTTCTCCAGTGCATCTAAAAGCCGCTCAATCTCGCCGAGCTCATCGTTCACCTCGATACGAACCGCCTGAAAGATCCGTGTCGCCGGGTGGATGCGCCCTCGCTTAAAGTGGGCCTCCACCAGGCCAGAGAGCGCCTTGGCGCTAAAGAAGGGGCGATGACGCGCAATCAAAGCGGCCATCTTTTTAGCCTGGGGCTCCTCGCCATAGAGCCCAAAGATGTGGGCCAGCTCCGCCTCGCTGTAGTGGTTGATCACATCGGCTGCACTCTTGGGGCGGTGGCTATCCATGCGCATATCCAGCACCGGCGAGTCAAAACCAAAGCCGCGATCGGCATCATCCAGCTGCAAAGAGGAGACCCCCAGATCGGCCAAAACCGCCACCAAAGGCTCTCTTAAGAGGGTGGGTAGCACCTCTGAAAAGGCGCCGCGTCGCAGCTGCACACGATCGCCAAAATCAGCCAGATGCTCCTGGCAGTAGGCGATGGCGACGGGGTCTTGATCGATGCCGATGTAGCGTATCTGGCTAAAGCGCTCCAGCAGTGCGCGGGCATGGCCCCCATAGCCGGCGGTGCAGTCGACCACCACCCCCTCACCCAGAGGTTCAAAGAGCGCCAATACCGGCTCTTTTAAGACCGGGATATGGGGGGCGCTACTCATCCAAGAAAGGAGCGGATCAGCCACTCCATCGCCCTAAAGAGGGGGATTCTCAGATCGGTCATCAAAATGACAATCAGCACCACAAAGCCCCACATCCCTACCCGCTCAAAGAAGCGGCCAATCCCGTCATAACCCAAAGCGGAGGCGAGATGGGCCAGTGCGTTAGAGCCATCCAGCGGCGGGATGGGTAGCAGGTTAAAGACTGCCAGCACCACATTCCAGAGCACCAGATAAAGAAGCAGCATCTGAACAAAGGAGTCCGGCTGCGCCATGCCGATCAGCTGAGCGGCCAAAAAGGCGAGCAGGAGATTGTAGAAGATGCCCGCCAGCGCCACCACCACCATCGCCATATGGCCACGGTTTTGGAGGACGCGCCAGACATTGATCGGCACCGGCTTGGCCCAGCCGAAGAGAAACGGCGCACCGCTTAAAAGCAGCATCCCCGGCACGGCAATGGTACCGATCGGATCGATATGGCGAATCGGATTGATACTCAGCCGCCCCGCATCCCGAGCGGTGGTATCCCCATAAAAGAGCGCAGCACGACCGTGCATGATCTCATGGCCGATAATCGCCACCATCAGTGCGGCAATCATCGCCAGAATCTTTAGCAGATCAAAGCCCGCCAGGATCTCACTCATCGAAGCAGTCGCTCCAGCCCCCGCATCCCCTGACCGATCCGATCCCAGCGGATCTTAAAGCGTTGGCGCTCCCATTTCGCCTCACAAGCACTGCTGAAGGGGTCCAGATCGCCGCACACCGCCTCGATCGCCTCGTAGTCTGTCAAGAAGATGCCCCGATTGGCCACCTCCTCATAGCTGCGCGAATCCCAGCTAAAGTAGATAAACCACGGCTTACCCACGATGTATTTGTAGGGTACGCTCCCCCAAAAGCGGCTGTCATTGGAGTGATCGCGGTTATCCCCCACCATAAAAAACTGATCCTCAGGCACCCGCAGGGGGCCGAAATTGGAGGTCTCCGGCGGCAAAATCCCCTGCTCGCGCGCCCGGTAGTCATAGCGAACGCCCGGATGCTTATGCAGGTAGGGATCTTTTACCCAAAGCTCACCGTTAATGGTGACAATCTGCTCTTTAGGGAAGTTTTGGCGGATGTAGGTATCGCCCTCATGGGGACGAAGATAGAGGCTATCGCCCCGCCCCATCACCCCATCGCCTCCGACGGCGACATTGCGTTTGACATAGTGGATCTTGGGCGCATGGGGAAAGCGAAAGACCACAATCTCCCCGCGCAGCGGCCTGGAGCCCTCTTTGAGATGGCCATTACCAAAGATATCGGGCAGAAGCGGAATCTCTACCCACGGAAGATGGGGGATCGGCACACCGTAGGTGAACTTCTTCACCAGCAGATAGTCCCCCTCATGAAGCGTGTTTTTCATCGATCCCGAGGGGATCACAAAGGCCTGCGCCAGAAAAAAGATAATCATCAGAACAATGATAATCGTACCGGTCCAGCTATTGGAGAAGCGATAGAGGCGCTCTAGGGTCTTTTTCATGCGTCGGGCTTTGTGACGAAGTTACGCGCCGCGGCCAGTGTGTTCTGCAGCAGCATGGCGATGGTCATGGGGCCCACACCGCCTGGAACCGGCGTGATCGCACTGCATTTGGGCGCCACCGCCTCATAGTCCACATCGCCAACGAGGCGACCATCCTCCAGACGATTGATACCGATATCGATCACCACGGCCCCCTCTCTAATCATATCCGCTGTAATCAGCCCCGGCTTACCCACACCCACCAGCACGATATCGGCCTTTTGGGTGTGCTCGGCCAGATCGCGGGTGAAGATGTGGCAGATATCCACCGTCGCCCCGGCATTCAGCAGCAGAGCGGCCATCGGCTTGCCGACGATATTGCTCGCTCCTACCACAACGGCATCTTTTCCCTTCGGGTCGATGTCATATTCCTCCAAAAGCCGCATCACCCCCAGCGGCGTACAGGGGGCGAAGGTCTCCAGCCCCGCAAAGAGCTTGCCGAAATTAAAGGGGTGAAACCCATCGACATCCTTGCTCGGCGCAATCCGATCGATGAGATCGAGTGTATCCATGTGCCCAGGCAGCGGCAGCTGCACCAGCAGACCGTGGAGATTGGGGTTGTCATTGATCATCTCCACCGTCTGACGAATCCGATCGTGGGGGGTATCCTCGGGAAATTTATGCACCACCGAGTAGACCCCTGCCCGCTTACAGGCGCTCTCTTTCATCTTCACATAGGCGTGACTGGCCGGATCGTCGCCCACCAGAACCACCGCAAGCCCCGGTACCACCGCATGGGCCGCCTTAAACGCCTCTATCTCATCTGCTAAGCGCTCTGTTATTGTCGCCGCTAGGGCCTTGCCGTCAAGCAGTCTCATTGATGGTGCTGTCCATTAGTTGGGATTAAGGGGGCATTGTAGCAAAGCCCCACTGAACGGCGAGCGTGCTAAAATGGCCCAAACCAAACCAAGGAGAGCGTGGATGATCCGAGCGCTTTTGGCGACCGCTCTGGTGGCGGCCAGTCTGCAGGGGTCGTTTCTCAAACCGGCCGAGCACGGTGAGATGATCTATCACGAGACCCGCATCGTCGCCTGTGCGGCCTGTCACGGCACAAGAGCGCAGGGGCAGATTATCGCCCACTATCTCGACGGCAACCAGTCGCGCACCCTCTATGCACCCCCTCTGGAGGGGCTCTCGCTTGAAGCGATCACGCGCGGTCTGGCACGCCACGAGCTGGCGCCACGCTATCATCTGAGCGATCAGGAGATCGAAAACCTCTCACGCTATCTCGCACGCTAATCCTCAGGCGTAAAGTGGCGCCGGGTGCCATCGGGGTACTGGAGCACCCCCTCATGAAAGTGCCCCTCGTCAAACTCTCCGGTATAGATCGCCCCATCGGGCCAGCGGTACTCACCGTAGCCGTGAAACGCCCCCTCCTCAAAAGAGCCGCTATAGCTTCGGCCATCCTCGCTTGTGAGCACCCCCTCGCCGTGAAAGTGGCCCTGCTGAAAGCTCCCCTCATAGTGGATACCGCCAGGATGGGCATAGACCCCCTGACCGGAGGGGTGACCCTGCTGAAAGCTCCCCTCATAGGTGGCCCCGCTCTCATAGCGCATCTGCCCCTGCCCCTCCTGGCAATCCCCCTGAACACACTCGCCCGGCCCTAAAGCCCAGAGCGCACCGGTGAGCCCACCTAAAAGCATCAAACCAACCCAAACACGCAACACGCCATCCTCCTTAAGCAAAGTGCGGCCATTATGCCAAAAGAGCCTTTGTGGCACCCAAAGCGTTCAGATAGCTCCTGATAGAGGGGTTTTGGCCCCGGTAGGCGATATCAAAGGCGGTGCCGTGATCGACGCTGGTGCGCACGATCGGCAGCCCCAAAGTGACATTGATCGCCTCCTCAAAATAGAGCGCCTTTAAAGGGGCGAGCCCCTGATCGTGATACATCGCCACTAAAAACGGATAGCGGCTACGCACGCGGGGCAAAAAGGCGGCATCGGGAATCAGCGGCCCCTCAAAACGCGCGGCGCCTAAAGCGTGATTGGCTGCCGCGATCGCCGCTTCGATCGATCGCTCCTCATCGCCGAGAACACCGCCATCACCTGCGTGGGGATTGAGCCCTAGCACCCCGATCGGCCCAGCCTCGACCGATCGGGCCAGCTGGAGCAAAAACGCCTCTAAGCTACCAGCCTGAATCCGATCGCACACCTTGCGAAGTGGGATATGATCGGTAAAAAGCGCCACATAAAAGCCCGGTTTTCCCAGCACCATGATCGCTTCTGTGCGGAAGCGATCGCGCAGATAGTCGGTGTGGCCCTTGTATTTTACCCCCGCGGCGGCCCAGGCGGCTTTATGGATCGGCAGCGTCACCACCGCATCCGCCCGACCCTCGACGGATAGCTCCAATGCCTGCGTAAAGCTGGCATAGGAGGCTGCACCCGCCTGAGCGCTCACGCACCCTGGCTGGATCTCAAAAGCCGCCTCCTGACCCACGCACTCAAAGTCACTAGGCAGCGATCGGCCCAAAAGTGCCGCCGCCCGCCGCGCCATTTCGGGTGAAACACAATAAAGGGGACAGGCTACTTTTTTCGCCTCCTCGTGGGCGCTGAGAGCGATCTCAAAACCGATGCCGCCCAGATCCCCGATGCTCACGGCCACCTTCACCGAATCAACGCCCCCATCTGCTCTACAGCAGCTTTAAAACCCACAAAAACCGATCGCGCCACAATACTCTGACCGATATTGAGCTCTTCGATCAGATCAATCGCCGCCACGGGCCGGACATTGTGGTAGTTTAGCCCGTGTCCGGCGGCAACGGCGAGATGGTGCTCTCTGGCATAAAGCGTGGCGCTTTTAAGCTGCTCCAGGGCGTGTTCGATCATCTCCTCAAGCTCGGCGCGGGGCTTTTTGAGCGCTTCGATCGCATAGGGGGTGCGATCCAATCCGCCTTCGAGCATGGCAAAACAGTTGGCATAGTGGCCGGTGTGAAACTCCACCATGTCCGCGCCCAGCTCACCGCTAAGCGCGATCGTCGCCTCATCGGGCTCGATAAAGAGGGAAACGGCAATCTCGGCTGCTTTTAGCCGCTCGATCGCTTGTGCAATGCGATCGCGGTTTGGCTCAAGTGCCAGACCGCCCTCGGTGGTCACCTCTTCGCGCTTTTCGGGTACGAGCGTCACCCGGCGCGGCGCGAGTGCACACACCTGCGCAACAATCGCCTCATCGATCGCACACTCCATATTGACCGGCAGCGGGCTGTTTTGGATGATGCGTTCGGCATCGTAGTCGTCGATATGGCGGCGATCCTCACGCAGATGGATCGTGATCTGATCCGCCCCGCCCTGCGCGGCCAGCCAAACCGCCTGAAGCACATCGGGGTCATTGACCCGTCTGGCCGCTTTTAAAACCGCAATATGATCGATATTCACACCCAGCCGCATTAGTGTTTCCTTGGTAAAATCTGCGACCATTTTAACAGGAGTTTCATGATAGCGATCGATCTCGGGTCCAATACGATCCGCTTTTTAGCCGCCGATTGTGACGGTACTTTGCTCTGGGAGAGGCAGCAGGTGGTACGTGCGGCCGAAGGGCTCTATAAAAACGGCACCATCAGTCAGGCGGCGATCGATCGGATATTAGAAGCGATCGCCGAGGCCAAAAGCCGCTTTGATTTCACCGCTCACCCGATCGTGGCGGTCGCAACCGAAGCGCTACGCCAGGCGCATAACCGCGAAGCGGTACTCCAAAGCCTCTACGCAAAAAGCGGTATCCGCTTTGAGATAATCTCGCCTAACAAGGAGGCCGAGCTCACCGCCCTGGCCACCCTGCAAGCGGCCCGGAGATGTGGCATCGCAGGCGATCTGGTGGTGCTCGATATCGGTGGGGCCTCCAGTGAAGCGATCTGGATCCAAAAGGGGCAGATCCAAAAGAGCATCAGCCTGAAGGTGGGCATCGTGACCGCCACGGAGCGGGGGCTGGATGAAACGGCGCTGGATCGCTGGCTAAAAGAGGCACTGAGTCCGCTAAAAAGCTTTGTGCAGGCTCTACCGATCGGCACGGCGCGTACCCTCTGCGCCACCGCCGGTACCCCCACGACACTGGCGGCGGTCAAACAAGGGCTCGATTACCACCACTATGACAAAGCCAAAATCAACGGCACCCGCCTAACTCTTGCCGAAATGGAGGCAAGCTACCGGCATCTGGCCACCCTGCCCCCTGAGGCGCTCGAAGCGTGGGTGGGGCGCCGCCGGGGGGATGTGGTGCTCACCGGCACACGGATGCTGATGGCCTTTACCGACTATCTGGGTTTTAGCGAGTGTGTGGCGCTGGATGAGGGGCTGCGCGAAGGGGTGCTCTCCGCCGCCTGCGCCGGTGAGCTTAAATCGTACTATCTTGATTGATTTGATAGGGTTTACCTGCTAGAATGCGCCACATCAACCAAAGGAGAGCATGATGACCCAGTGCCCGCTCGATCACAGCCGAATCAACGAAAGCGTCGTCCGGGTGTGTGCCGGCCTGACAGTGGTGGTGGTGCTCGTCGCCCTCTTTAGCCAGAGCGCGCTACTCATCGGCCTCTTAGCGCTCGATTTCGCCGCGCGGCGGTTTGCCCCCACCTTTTCGCTTCTGGGCTGGCTGGCTCGAGAGAGTGTCGCCAGGCTCAAGCTTCCAAAAAAGCTGATCGATGGCGGCCCCAAGCGGTTTGCGGCTCTACTGGGGCTGATCGCGATGGTGTTGGCTTTTGTTGCTCTGCTCTCAGGCTTTACGGCGATCGGCTGGGCGATTGCGGGGCTGATTGCCCTCTTTTCGTTTCTGGAGGCCGCCTTTGGCCTCTGTGTCGCCTGCGTGGCCTACGGCTACCTTTCGCCGCTATGGACTAAAGGCGAGAGCCGGGCTTAGGCTTGGTGATTTTGTAGGCAATTGATACGCAAGAGGGTGGGTAAACTACCGCCAAAAAGGCCCGTTCTATGCGAAAAGTCGGTAGCGAAGCGCCCGCCATGCGGCTTCAAAACGCCAGCGGTGGGGAGCAGATTGTAGGGATGATCCATGAGAAGGTGCAGCTTCTGCTGCTGCGAGCCGATCGCGCCCTTCTGGATGCTTGCCAGAGGGCGGTGGGCGAGCCCCCTAAAGTGCTCTTGGTAGCCGTCGAGACTGCGACTGACACTACGCAGACGATAGCTCTTAGCGACCCCGAT
>PWVP01000038.1 GCA_003561815.1 Campylobacterota bacterium
ATACCGCCGTGCTTGTAGACATAATCCACCAGCTCACCGATAAGCTTCTTTTTAAGAACCCGGTTCCAAAGGCTGGCCGGAACATACTCAGGCAGGATGGATTTGATCAACATCCGCCCAGCGGTGGAGGGGATGATGTGATCGTCAACCAGCACCCGAACCCGCGCGTGCAGATCCACCACGCCCGCATCGATCGCCACCAGCGCCTCTTCGACACTGCTAAAGAGTTTGTTCTGGCCCTTAACCCCCTGCTTCTCCATGGAGAGGTAGTAGATCCCTAGAACCATATCCTGCGTCGGCGTGGTAATGGATCGGCCCGTAGCGGGCAGCAGAATGTTCATGCTTGAGAGCATCAGCACCTTCGCCTCGGCGATCGCCTCCTGGCTCAGGGGCACATGCACCGCCATCTGATCCCCATCAAAGTCGGCGTTAAAGGCCGCACACACCAGCGGGTGCAGCTGGATCGCTTTGCCTTCGATCAGCTTGGGGTGAAACGCCTGAATCGAGAGTTTGTGCAGGGTCGGTGCGCGGTTGAGCAGTACCGGATGGCCTTCGACCACCTCCTGCAGACACTCCCACACCTCGTTGCCCTGCTGCTCGATCAGCCGCTTGGCCTGCTTGAGCGTGGTGGCATACCCCTTCTCCTCAAGCTTGGCCATCAGGTGCGGCTTAAAGAGCTCCAGCGCCATCGTCTTGGGCAGGCCGCACTGATCCATATTGAGATCCGGCCCCACGACGATCACCGATCGCCCCGAGAAGTCCACCCGCTTACCCAGCAGGTTTTGACGGAAGCGGCCCTGCTTGCCTTTGATAATCTCCGAAAGAGACTTCAAAGGCCGCTTATTGGCACCCTTAACGGCATTGGTGCGGCGGCCGTTATCAAAGAGCGCATCCACCGCCTCCTGGAGCATCCGCTTCTCGTTGCGGATAATAATCTCCGGTGCCTCAAGCTCGATCAGGCGCTTAAGACGGCTGTTTCGGTTAATGACCCGGCGATAGAGATCGTTGAGATCCGAGACGGCAAACTTACCGCCATCAAGCGCCACCAGCGGCCGAATATCGGGCGGCAGCACCGGCAGAATGGTCATCACCATCCACTCAGGGCGGTTTTCGGAGTTGAGAAACGACTCCACCACTTTGAGTTTCTTCACCAAAGTCTTCAGCTTCGCTTCGCTAGTGGTCTCTCTGACATCGGTTTTAAGCTGCTGATACATCTCTGCCAGATCGAGATCTTCGAGCAGTCTGCGCACCACCGATGCCCCCATCTCCGCATGAAAGCCGGTGTGCTCAAACCGCTCGGCAAGCATCAGGTACTGCTCCTCATTGAGGATGTCGTACTTGTTGACTTTGACCTTCCCCTCGGCATCGTAGAAGGCTTCGCCCGGCTCATCGACGATATACGCCTCGTAGTAGAGTACCCGCTCGAGATCTTTCATCTTGGTGCCCAGCAGCGTACCGATCCGGCTGGGTAGCGAGTTGACATACCAGATGTGCGCCACCGGCGCGGCCAGCTCAATGTGGCCCATGCGGCTGCGGCGAACCTTCGCAGTGGTCACCTCGACGCCACACTTTTCGCAGACAATCCCCTTATAGCGCATCTTCTTGTATTTGCCACAAAGACACTCATAGTCCCGCACCGGCCCGAAGATCTTGGCGCAGAAAAGGCCGTCGCGCTCAGGCTTTAGGGTGCGGTAGTTGATGGTCTCGGGCTTTTTCACCTCGCCGTGACTCCAGGAGCGGATCTTCTCGGCTGAGGCGATCATCACCTGGATCGCGTCAAAATCCCGCGCTTTTTCATCCTGTCCGACTATGACTTTTTCTAGTTTACTCATCGCCGTTTTCCTTATAGACATTGATATCCAGGCCGAGCGCCTGCAGCTCTTTGGTTAACACAAAGAAGATCTCCGGCACGCCGGAGGCGGGCATATTCTCGCCACGGGTGATCGCTTTATAGGTCTGCACCCGCCCTTCGGTATCATCCGATTTAACGGTGAGCATCTCTTTAAGGGTGTGCGCCGCACCGTAGGCCTCCAGTGCCCACACCTCCATCTCACCGAAACGCTGTCCACCAAAGAGCGCTTTACCGCCCACAGGCTGCTGCGTCACCAGAGAGTAAGGCCCGGTTGAACGCGCATGCGCCTTCTCATCGACCAGGTGGTGGAGCTTGAGGATATACATATAGCCCACATTGACCCGCTCTTTAAACTTCTCGCCGGTACGGCCGTCATAGAGCTCCATCTTGCCATCGGCATCGATCTTGGCCAGCTCAAAGAGCTTCTTAAACTCCTCCGTATCGACCCCCTCAAACACCGGGCTGGCAAAACGAACCCCTTTTGCCCAGTCGCGACCGTAACTGATGAGATCCTCATCACTCATCTGCTCGACCGCTTCGCGGGCCGCGCTCAGGCGGCTGGCTGAGGCGATGGCGATCATCTTTTCGCGAAGAGTCTTGATCCACTCACCGGTCTTGGCCTCAAAGATCTCTGCAATCTGTGCGCCCAGCTGCTTACCCACCAGCCCTAAGTGCACCTCCAGAATCTGACCGATATTCATCCGGCTGGGAACCCCTAGAGGGTTGAGTACAATCTCGATGCTCTGACCATCGGCGGTGTAGGGCATATCCACCTCTGGAACGATGGTGGAGATGATCCCTTTGTTCCCGTGGCGGCCGGCCATCTTATCGCCCACTTTGAGCTTGCGCTTGGTGGCGACATAGACCTTCACCAGCTTCACCACGCCACTGGGCAGGATGTCATCCTTCTCCAGAATCGAGAGCTTCTCCTCAAAGTCCAGGCGCAGCTGCTCTTTTTCGCTTCTGAAGTGGGTTTTAATCTCCTCGAAGCGGCTTTGAGCCTCTTTCTCGTAGCTCTTAACCAGCGAGTTGAGGGCGAAGCGGTTGATGGTCTCCAGTTCCGCTTTCTCGATCGTCGCCCCCTTCTTGTAGCTTTTGCCGCCCACCGTGGCATCCTCGGTCAGCTTCTGCTTGGCCAGGAAGTTGTTGATCTTTAGCATCTCTTCGCGATCGATCATCTGAAGCTTGTCGTGGTGCTCACGCTCGAGCTCCGCCTTCTGTGCTTCAAACTCCGCGATGGTGCGCTCATCCTTCTCGTAGCCCTTTTTGGTGAAGATCTTCACATCGATCACCACCCCCTCCATGCTCTCAGGACAGTAGAGGGATTTGTTCACCACATGACCCGCCTTCTCACCGAAGATGGCGCGCAGCAGCCGCTCTTCGGGGGTGGGCTTAACCTCCCCTTTGGGGCTCACTTTGCCCACCAGAATCATGCCGGGCTTGACATAGGTGCCGATCTTGACAATCCCGCTCTCATCGAGGTGTTCAATATCCTCCTCTTTGACATTGGGCAGATCTTTGGTCACCTCTTCGATGCCGTGCTTGAGCTCACGGGCCTCCACCTCTTTTTCGTAGATGTGAACCGAGGTGAAGGTGTCCTTCCGAATCAGCTTATCGCTGACGACGATCGCATCCTCAAAGTTGTAGCCGTTCCAGGGCATAAAGGCGACGCGGACATTTTTGCCCAGCGCGAGCTCACCCTGATCCATGTTGGAGCCATCGGCCAGGATATCCCCCGCCTCAACGCACTGCCCCTTTCGGACGACCGGGCGCTGATCGAAGTTGGAGTTCTGGTTGGTGCGCAGATACTTCTGGAGCGGATAGTGGTCGATAAACGCCCCACTCTCATCCTCACCCAGAACATAGATGTTTTTAGAGTCCACCTTCTCCACAACACCCCCACGGCGGGCCTTGATCGACTGCCACGCATCGCGGGCGATGGTCTTCTCCATCCCGGTGCCCACCACCGGGGCATCGGTCCAGATGAGCGGAACCGCCTGCCGCTGCATGTTGGCACCCATGAGCGCACGGTTGGCGTCGTCATGCTCCAAAAAGGGGATAAGCCCTGCAGCCACACCGATCACCATCTTGGGCGAGAGATCGATCAGATCGATCTTCTCGCGCTCAAACATCATAATCTCCCCGTCACGGCGCGCCTCGATTAGATCCTCGATAATCCGACCGTTCTCATCAAGCTCGGTAGTGGCCGGCGCGACGGTCAGCCCCTCCTCCTGGGTTGCGGTCAGATCCACAATCTCATCGGTTACAACACCGTTAACCACCTTTTTATAGGGCGCCTGGATAAAGCCGAGATCGTTGACTTTGGCGTAGGTTGAAAGGGTGTTGATCAGACCGATGTTCTGCCCCTCGGGCGTCTCAATCGGACAGATGCGGCCGTAGTGGGTCGGATGCACATCGCGCACCTCAAAGCCGGCGCGATCTTTGATCAGCCCCCCCTCACCGAGTGCTGAGAGGCGGCGCTTGTGGGTCACCTCTGAGAGCGGGTTGGTCTGATCCATAAACTGGCTGAGCTGACCGGTGGAGAAGAACTCCAAAATGGTGGTGGTGATCAGCTTGGTGTTGATCAGATCGTGGGGCATCATCTCTTCGTAGTTTGAGAGAGTGGCGAGCTTGTCGCGAATCGCCTTTTGCATCTTGACCAGACCCTGATGCAGCTCATTGGAGAGAAGCTCACCGATGGCGCGGATCCGCTTGTTGCCCAGATGATCGCGGTCATCGATATGGCCCTGGCCATTCTTGACACGGATCAGATACATCACGGTGTTGATGATATCCTCCGGCGTCAAAACCGTCACATACTCAGGCACCTGGGTGCCGAGTTTGTGGTTCATCTTCATCCGGCCCACTTTGGTCAGATCGTAGCGCTCGGGATCGAAGAAGAGCTTATCGACAAACTCCTTGGCCGCCTCTTTGGTCACCGGCTCACCCGGACGCATCACTTTATAGATACGGATCGCGGCCAGATCGTTCTCATCCTCGATCTTCTCGGTCTGGCGCAGCAGCTTGAGCGACTCGTTGTCGAAGTTAAAGGCGTTGATGATCGCCTTATCCACACCCGGTGCCAGATCGTTGGCGATGGCGATCTCGCCTAGCCCCATCTCCAGCATCTTCTTGAGCTTGTTCTCATCAAGCTGGGTTAGGGCATCGTAGATCACCTCGCCGCTATTGGGATCGATCACCGGCTCAGCCAGATGACGCTCGAGCAGGACATCGAGCGGATACTCCACCAGCTCCAGCCCCTCCTCTTTAAGGCGTTTGGCTTTTGCGGCGGGAAGCCGTTTACCCGCGGGGACAATCACCTCACCCTTGGCATCTTTGAGATCGTACTCGAGCCGACCGCTGTAAAGCTCCGGATCGAAGGGGACCAGAAAGCGGTTTTGCTGCATGGTGATGGACATGGTGGGGTAAAAGAGGCGGATAATATCCTGCTTGCTATAGCCCAACGCGCGAAAGAGGATCGTGACCGGCACTTTGCGGCGCTTGTTGATCCGCACATAGAGGGTGTCCTTCGCATCGTACTCGAAATAGAGCCAGCTGCCCCGATCGGGGATAATCTGGGAGGTGTAGATGAGCTTGTTGCTCACCGTACTGGACTCATCGACTTTAAAGATCACACCGGGGCTGCGGTGCAGCTGGTTGACCACCACCCGCTCCACGCCGTTAATAATAAAGCTGGTGCGATCGGTCATCAACGGCACTTCGCGGATATAGAGCGACTGCTCTTTGATATCCTTGACGCCAACTACCTTGCCGGTCTTTTCGTCTTTTTCGTTTACCAGAAGGCGGACCTTGATTTTAAGGGGAACAGAGTAGGTCAGGCCCCGCTCCATGGACTCTCGGATCGTATATTTAGGCTTGCCAAACTCGCTACCCAGGTACTCTAAAGTAATATTATTGTGTTGATCATGGACAGGAAAAACCGATCGGAACACCCGCTCAATGCCGCTGTTTTCGCGGAGATCGCGGCCGATCATCAAAAAATCGTCATAACTGTTCTGTTGGAGCTGCAACAGGTTGGGGATGGGTAAAATCTGCGGAATCTTCGAGAAGTCAACCCGAAGTCGGTTTCCGGATTTGAGACTGTTTAACATCGGTACAACCTCATTTGGTGGGATGGATGCTCTTTATGAGCTGGAGCGAACAGTGTCGCACTTAATTAAGAAGGGAAATCACAAACGCAAAAAGGGGAGAGCCGCCAAGACCCTCCCCAAAAGTCACAAAAGTTTGAAGCTTACTTCAGCTCAGCCTTAGCACCGGCCTCTTCGAGCTTCTTCTTCATCTCTTCTGCATCCGCCTTGGGAACGCCATTTTTAAGTTCAGTGGGGGCACCCTCAACCGCATCTTTCGCCTCTTTCAGGCCCAGACCGGTGATTTCGCGAACCGCTTTAATCACATTGATCTTCTTATCGCCCACTTCGGTCAGAACAACATCGAAATCGGTTTTCTCTTCGGCTGCCTCAGCGGCACCGCCGCCTGCTGCTGCGCCGCCTGCGACGACTGTGGGGGCTGCAGAGACACCGAAGTGCTCTTCAAACGCTTTAACCAGCTCGTTGAGCTCCAGTACAGACATGCTTTCGATATGCTTGAGAAGATCTTCTTTTGTAATTGCCATGTTTTGCCTTTCGTTTTTTGACAGAGTAATTAAAATCAAGCCGCCGCAGCCCTACGCTGCTTCGGCCTCTTTTTTCTTGGCCAGGTTGTCCAGGCCGGTAACCATCCCGCGTAGGGGGGCTGTCCATACAGAGAGCAGCATTCCGATAAGCTCCTCTTTGGAGGGGAGTTTCGAGAGCGCTACGATATGCTCACCGCTGACCGCTTCGCCATCCACATGGCCCTGCTTAATCACCAGCTTATCCTGATAGGTTTTGCTCATCTTGGCGATCGCTTTGGTCAGGCCCAGCGTGTCATCACCCCAGATAAAGATATTGGTATCTTTCAGGGTCATACCCTCTTTTTCCGCGGCCTTAAGCGCGAGGTTGGCCAGGGTGTTTTTCACCACCTGAACCCTCCCGCCAAGGGCGCGCACCTGCTCCCTTAGATCCTCAAGCTCGTTTACCGCCATCCCTTTATAGTCACACACCACAATGGCGTTTGAGGCTTTAAAGGTGGTCGATAGCGACTCGATGATCTCTGCTTTTTCTACTCTAGTCATTTATCTCCTTTCTGACTCACTTCAAGCAGGCGGCGGGTTAGCCCGCCATTATGTTGAAACACCCACTCTCTTTAGTCTTGCAGAAATCAAACCTACGCGCGCATCTCGATCAGCTCGTTGACATCCAGCATAATCGAGGGGCTCATGGTCAGACTCATGGCGGCCTTCTTCACATAGCGCCCCTTGGCTGTGGCGGGCTTCATGCGATTGAGGGTTTTGATCAGCGCTTCGGCATTCTCCTGGAGCTTCTCAGTAGGGAA
>PWVP01000089.1 GCA_003561815.1 Campylobacterota bacterium
AGGTAGATGGCCGCCAGCACCCCCAGCGGGGTCACGACGATGGACATGATGATCACCATCATCACCGTACCGAAGATGGCCGGAAAGATCCCCCCTTCGGTGTTGGCCTCTCTGGGGTAGCCGAGGAAGAACTCCTTCATCTTTGAGCCGTAGTGCAGCAGTTTCTCAAAGGTGTTCATGCTGTTGGGCTGATAGGCACGCACGATGTGCGAGAGGGGGATGCGCATCTCCTCGTCGTTGGCGGTTCTAAAGAGTGCGCTGTCTCTGGCCGCATCCGCACGCAGTGCACTGAGCATCCCAATCAGATCTGCGTAGGCCGCATCGAGCTTTTCGCGCTGCTGCGCAATCTCCACAAGCCGCTCCTCGCGCTCGGCGGGGGTGAGTCGCGCTGTGATCTCCAGCCGCCGCTCATCCAGGCGAAGCTGCTCCATCTGGTAGTTGATATCCCCGATCTCGTAGCGCTCGATGCGGGTAATCTCATCGTTGATACGGATAGCCCGCTTGAGCCGTTTGTCAAACTCCTCGTAGGCCGCCTGCCCCTTTCCGATCACCTCACCGGACTCTTTAAGGGCGACCAGGTAGCCGTAGAAGTTGCCCCACTCGTGTCGCTCGAGCACCACCGCCTCTTTGGGCGTACGCCACTGGCCATCGATCAGATCATCGATATACCACAGGAAGTCCCGTCCACCGATATCGCGGTTGCCCAGCTTGATCAGGTGGCGAACGACCAGATCCTGATTGTCATCGATCGTATGACCCGCTTCACGCATCTGCTGTGCACCGAGTGTCTGGCTGCGGCGATGTTCACCCAGCACGAGGCTCTCCTGGCCGTTGACGGTGTAGTTAAACTCATAGACGGTAGCCGGCCAGAAGTGGCTAAAGCCCCGCACCGCAATCAGTGTCAGCAGGCCGAGTACCATCACCAGACTCAGCGCCACCGCCCCGGCATTGAGCCAGATCCAGGGGGCGCCGCTTTTAAACCATGTTTTAAACATTTTTAACCTCCCGCACTCCGGGTAGCGCCCGGCCTGCTGCGCTTGGGCCGCTGTGTAGATTGAATAAGTTCGTCTCTCTCATGGGTGCCCCTCCTACAGTTCTGCATAGCGTTTTCGCAGACGCTGGCGTACCAGCTCTGCGGCGGTGTTGACCACAAAGGTGATGGCAAAGAGCACCAGCGCTGCCAGATAGAGGATGCGGTAGTGCGTGCTTCCCACAGCCGTCTCGGGCATCTCCACGGCGATATTGGCCGAGAGGGTTCGCATCCCCTCGAAGATATTGAAGTTGACCACCGGAGAGTTGCCCGTGGCCATCAGCACGATCATGGTCTCCCCCACCGCGCGGCCAAAGCCCATCATCACGGCCGAGAAGATGCCGGGGCTGGCGGTGAGCAGCACCACACGGGTCATGGTCTGCCAGGGGGTGGCCCCTAGAGCCAGCGAGCCCTGGGTGAGGTGCTTGGGCACATTAAAGACCGCATCTTCAGCGATGGAGAAGATGGTCGGAATCACCGCAAAACCCATCGCAATCCCCACCACCAAGGCGTTTCGCTGATCGTAGGTGATACCACTATCGGTAAACCACTGACGCATCGAGCCGTCAAAGAACCACACCTCGATCATCGGGCTGATGCTGATACAGGCCCAGCCGACCAGCAAGATGACCGGGATTAGCAAGGCCGCCTCCCACCCATCGCCAATCATGGCCCGCACCTTGGGACCCAGGCGACTCCAGCCGAAGGCAAAGAGCACCATCGCAATCGGCATCAGTAGCAGAATGGAGAAGACCGAAGGGAGGTTGGCCTCCACGAAAGGGGCCAGCCACAAACCGGCCAGAAAGCCCAAAATCACCGTGGGCAGCGCCTCCATAATCTCAATAACCGGTTTGACCATCCCCCGCATCCGCGCACTCATAAAGTAGGCGGTGTAGATGGCCCCCATCACCGCGATGGGGATGGCAAAGAGCATTGCGTAGAAGGCGGCTTTAAGGGTGCCGAGGGTGAGCGGCACCAAAGAGAACTTAGACTCAAAGGCGTCGCTGGCCGAGGAGGATTGCCACACATAGTCCGGGCCGCTTCGCCCCTCATACCACACCTTGCCCCAGAATGTCTGCCAGGAGATCTCTGGGTGGTGGTTTCTGAGGTCATAGTAGGCCAGTGTGTTGGTGCTATCCACTGCCAGCATGGCGTTGTTGCGCGGTGCGATCGCCGCTGCGGTGATCGGGTTGGGGAAGATCGACTCTTTGAGGATTGTCCGATGGGAGGTGGTGTAGTGGATCGCCACATGGCCACTCGCATCGGCTGTGAGGAACCCTTTGCGGCTGTACTCGGGTTTGATCAGCACCACCGCTGAGTCGTGGGGCTCAAAGGTGCGCAGCTGTATCAGGCTGTAGCGGTTCTCATCATCGCGCAGCGGGATCCACTGCGCAACGCTGCCGTCACTTCCCCCCACCAGCACCGAGGCGCTTCCAAGCAGGTACTCCAGCGCAGTCACCTCTCCCCCTGACTCAAGTGCCTGAACAGAGTACATCAGATCGGGCCGGGCGGGATCTCTGACATCGTAGTAGTGGAGCTTGCCAGCGGTATCAGAAAGAATCAAAGTCGAGAGGGTGTCATCGATCAAGATCCGATCGGGTGAAGCTGAGGGGGTGGGGAGCGTAAAGCTTTCGCGCCGCAGCTGCACCTCGCCGGTCATAAAGGAGACCGTGGCGCGGTAGACCACATATAGAAGGCGGTTATCCTCCGTGATGGCCGCCAGAGCGGTGCTGCTGCGCCCGGTCTGAACCGCTAGAGCCGTTAGCGCCCGCCCCCGATCGTCTACCACCACCGGCTCTTCGCCCAGGGGGAAGGAGAGCTCAGGCACCACCTCCCGCACATCCTGCTGATCAAACTTCAGCGAGAAGTCGTGCTCCATCACGATCGCCTGACCGTTGGAGAGGCCGTAGGCGACCAGCCGCTCACGGGGGGAGGCGGCACTAAAGGCGGTGGTCTCTACCCCTTCAGGCAGAACAGCCCCCGCTCTTTTTCGCACCTGACCGTTTTTTAGGGAGAAGAAGGTGACATCGGCCGCATCGTCATAGCGCACCCCGACCTCGCGGAAGCGATCGGTTGCCAGGTAGCGGGTCTCTTTGTCGGCGGCCCCCGGAAGGGCGTATGAGGTGGCCGGTGTGAGCTTGCCGCTTTGGAGCATGGGCATCACCTCAACAAAAAGAAAGATAAAGATCAGCGCCAGCGCCACAATCACACTGTAGCCACCGGCACCCACGCCATAACGCGTGACGCCGTCCTTAACGCCCCGCCACCGCCTGAGCCGCTGTCGCTGCTGTGGATTGGGCAGGGTCTGAGAAGATATGTTTTGCATAGCAGGCACCCTATCGGTTCAAAATCAAAAGCGCCGCAATGGTAGGTGAGATTGGTTACAGAGGTGTGACGAAAAGGGGATAAAAGCGTAGCGGTGTCAGACCCCTGGCGGGGCCTGACCAAGAGGGTGAGGCGTTAGAGGCCCAGCTGTGAACGGACGCGGCTGGCAGCACTCTCAGGAAGGGGGATGTAGCCATCGCGAACGACCACATTTTGACCCTGCTGTGAAAGAACCAGCTTCAAGAACTCCCGCTCCATCGGGGGCAGCCCTCGGGTCGGGTGGTGGTTGACATAAACATAGAGAAAGCGCGAGAGCGGATAGTCACCGCTGGCGGCGTTTTCGGCGTTGGGCTCATAGAGCGCATCAGGGGAGTGGCCCACCGCGATAGCGCGCACACCGGAGGTGGCGTAACCGATACCGGAGTAGCCAATACCGTTGATCGACTCGCTCACACCCTGTACCACAGAGGCGGAACCGGGCTGTTCGTTGATGGAGGGTCTGAAATCCCCGCCGCAGAGCGCGTTATCTTTAAAGAAGCCGTAGGTGCCAGAGACCGCGTTTCGGCTATAGAGGGTGAAGTCGCGGTTGGCCCAGGCGCCACTTAGGCCCACCTGGCCCCAGCGGGTGATGTCGTTGGGGTGGTTGCAAGAGCGGGTCTCAGAGAAGATGGCATCCAGCTGAGGAATGCTCAAACCTTTAATCGGGTTGTCTTTGTTGACAAACACCGCAACGGTGTCGATCGCAACCGGCACAGCCACCGGGGGATAGCCGTGACGCTCCTCAAAAGTGGCCACTTCACTATCGCGCATGGCGCGGCTCATGGGGCCGAAGTTGGCGGTCCCTTCGGTTACAGCCGGGGGAGCCGTGGAGCTTCCCGCCCCCTGGATCTGTATGTTCACATTGGGGTAGAACCCGGCAAACTCCTCGGCCCAGAGGGTCATGAGGTTATTGAGGGTATCCGAACCGATACTAGAGAGGTTTCCAGAGACCCCCTGGGTGGCCTCATAGGTGGGCAGCTTCGGATCCACTGAAGCGGCTGTCAGTGGCGAGAGCAGCAGCAGTGATAGCGAAGCGGCGGTAAACAGACGAGCAATGCGCATCGTATCTTCCTTTTAGGGTTGGGTGTATTTGCCCTGCGACTTGGGACTTCTCCCGGGGCAGATGCGAATGCTATGACGAGAAAAGAACAGAGTGGTGACAAACCCCCCGCTCTGCCCCTATCCGTTCTGTCGCCAAATCGTCACAGACGGGGATTAGAGTTTCTGTTAAAAAGGAGCTCAACCCTATGCTACCCAACTACGAATCCCAGCTGGAAGATATAGAGAAACAGACACAGAGCATGGCTCAAGAGGTGATCGAGGCGCACGAGATGACCCTCGATGGCTTTACCCGTCGGGATGTGCACACCCTGGAGGAGGTGAAGGTCAAACTTCAAAACATCGGCGAAGAGGCCAACCGTAGCGATAACGGCGTCGTCAAAGCGCTGGCCCTCTTTGATCCCAAAGCGGATCTGCTGCGCCAGATGGTGGTCACACTCAAGATCACCAATGAGCTGATCCGGTGCGGGGATGCCGCGCGCACCGTCTCTAAACGCCTGATGATCCAGATCGATGAGGATTTTGATTTTGAGCCCTTTGAGGAGCATATCCAGGCGCTCTATCGAAGTACCATCAGCGCCCTTAAGATCGCTCTGTTTAAGAGCGGCTATGAGGGGCGATCGTACGAGACCTGCTACCGGGCGGTGAAGGTGGAGGAGTCCAAGACGGATGATATCCATGATGTTCTACAGGAGATTTTGCTCGATCGGGTCTGTAAAAACGGCGCCGATCCGCTAAACTACTACAAGATGCTCCGCTCGATGCAGAAGCTGGAGCGAGTGGCCGATCATGCGGTCAATATGGCCGCTTTGAAGCTCTATGCCCAAGAGGGCGGCAAAATCGAGAGCTTTTAACCCAAAAGGAGAGCGCAGTTATGGTGGCCACGATCGTTGTGATTGAGGATGAAGAGGATCTCTTAGAGCTGCTGGAGTACCAGCTGGGCAAAGCGGGTTACGATGTGATCGGCTTTAAAGATGGCGAGAATATCGAGCAGCTTCTAGGCGAGGAGAGTATCGATCTGCTGATTGTGGATCGCAACCTGCCCGGGATGGAGGGGAGCGATCTGGTCGTGCAGCTGCGGCGGCTGGGCTTTATGGTGCCGGTTATCTTCCTGACGGCCAAAAGTCAGGAGCGCGAGCGGCTGGAGGGGTTTCGTAAAGGGGGCGATGACTACATCACCAAACCCTTCAATATGGACGAACTTCTGCTGCGCATCCGGGCACTGCTCAAACGGACCAAGCCCGATCTCATCGAGGCGCTTCAGCACCGCGATCTGGTGTTAAAAGAGGCGAGTCATCAGGTCTTTGTCGAGGGGCGTGAGGTGGAGCTGACCCGACTGGAGTTTAATCTGCTCAGAGAGCTGATGCGCAACAAGCAGGTGGTGCTCAGTCGGGACTATCTGTTAGAGCATGTGTGGCAAAATGATGGCGGCTTTCAGGTGAAGACGGTCAATGTCGCCATCAAGCGGCTCAAAGAGAAGATCGATCCCGACAAGAGCCGTGGCTACATCAAGACCGTACGCGGCACCGGCTACACCCTAATCTAGTTCGAAGGCTCCCCTCTTGCGTTTTGGCTCCCTTCTACTGCTGCTGACGCTCACCATCCTCTCCATCTCCTTAGGTGTGGTGGGGGTGGCGGGCTATCACACCCTTAAAAGCGGTGATGAGAACAACATCCGCCAGGAGCTTGTGCGGCAGATGGGGTTTTTGGAGGCGGCGGTGCTGCACAGCGATGCGTGGCAGTCACTTGCTGAGTCGATCGAGGCGCGCAACGGTATCCGGGTGACGCTGATTGACACCGAGGGGCGGGTGGTGGCCGAGAGCCGCGCTCAGAAAGAGACGATGGATAACCACCTCGATCGAGAGGAGATCCGTCTGGCCCGATCCGAATCGGAGGGGTTTAGTGTCCGCTACTCCGATAGTACCCACACCAACCATGTCTACTTCGCCCGAATGATCTATATCGACCAGACGCGCTGGTTTCTGCGGGTGGCGATGGAGGCGCATACGGTTCGGACCAACTTCGAGTCCCTTCTGCACCAGCTTTTAGCGATCTTTGCGGTCGCGACGGTGGTGGCCATCTGGCTCTTTCTCTGGGGCAATCGCTTTTTAGGGGCCGAGGTCAAACGGCTGGTGTGGCTCTACCGCGCCATCGAGGAGAAGCGCGCCATCGACGCGTTAGCGCCCTTTCGGGTGCGGGAGTTTGAGGAGATCGCCCAGGCGGCTGCGCGGCTTTCGAAGAAGCTGGCCAAACGGGAGAAGAAGAAAAAGGCCTACCAGGCCAAGATTCGCCTCAAAAGCCGCCAGCAGAGCGAGGTGCTCTCCGCCATCAGCCACGAGTTTAAAAACCCCATCGCCATCATCCAGGGCTACAGCCAGACCTTGATGGATGAGTCGCAGATGGCGCCGGCGATGCAGACGCGCTTTTTGGGCAAGATCCACCGAAGTGCCAATAAGCTCACCGCCATGCTCGATCGCTTCTTGTTGGCCACCCGGCTTGAGAGCGATGATTTTCAGCTCAGTGTGGTGGAGGTGCCACTTTTAGAGCTGGCCAGAGAGTGTATGCAGACCTTTGAGGATCGCTACCCTGATCGGGTGATTGTGCTCGAAGGGTGTGAGCGGATGGTGCGCGCCGATCGGATGTTGATGGAGATGGTGCTCTCCAATCTGATCGACAACGCCCTGAAGTACTCCTCAGAGGCGGTGACGATCCGTATCGGACCCGATCGCGTCAGCGTGAGCGATCGGGGCATCGGGATTGAATCGGCCGATCGCGACCAGGTGGTCAAGAAGTTCTACCGCACCGGCGGACGCAACTGGGATAACTCCATGGGGTTGGGGCTGGCGATTGTCAACTTCGCCCTCAAGCGTCACGGCACACAGCTCGAGATCGAGAGCGAGGTGGGTCAAGGCTCTATCTTTAGCTTCAGGATCTAAAGGGTAGATTAGCACCCCAAAAGGAGGTGCCATGTCTCAACTGAGCGCACAAAACAACAGGCTGCTGATTGCCCAGGAGGATACGCTGCTGATCGCCTCACCGGAGGGGCTGATCGAGCAGACGGTCAAGGGGCTGCAGGCGCCGGTGCATGCAGCGGCCTATATCGGCGATGAGGTGGCGATCGCGGTGGATCACCGTATCGTCACGACACAGGGCGGGCTTGCCCACTGGCGCGATCGGATGCGGGGTTTTGGGGCGATTGGCGATCTGGCCAGCTCGGCCCAGACCCTCTTGATAGCGGATGAAAAAAACCATAAAATCATCGGATACGATTTTAATCAGGATAAGCCGTTTTTGGTGGCTGGAAACGGAGACGAAGATATCACTGATGGACCGTCTAAAGAGGCTTCTTTAGGGTATATATCAAAACTTTCATACATGAAAGATGATCTCTATTTCATCGATAGTAAAATAGGGCAACTTAGAGTGATGCGATCGGCGCAGATTCACACCTGTGAGGGGGGCGAACTCACCGGCGCAGCGGATCTCGCGTGCGGACAGATGCAGGGGTGTGGCGGCTTTCGGATCTTCGCGTTGTGTGGCGATACGGTGATGGTCTATGATCCCATCGGCCAGAGCAGCACGCTGCTCACTCAAGCGCCCAGGGGGGCGATCGCGATCGCGCTTTTGGGGTGTGCGCTCTTTTTCCTGACCGATAGCCACGCGCTCGTGCGTCTGGATCTGCAGACGATGCAGACAGAGGCGATCGCGCTTAGCTACAGTACGCAGTGGCGCGCCTGTGTGCCCTGGGCCGATATGGGCGAAGGGGGTATGGATGTTTGATTTTACCTTTTATAACCCCACTGAGATCCGCTTCGGGCGCGATCGCGAAAACGAGCTGGCCGCTCTTTTAAAGGCGGCCCGGTGTGAGCGTGTGCTTCTGGTCTATGGGGGCGGTTCGGTGGTGCGATCGGGGCTGCTTGAGCGGATCCAGAGGCAGCTGAAAGAGGCGGGCGTAGCCTTTCAAGAGCATGGTGGCGTGCGCTCCAATCCGGTGCTCGATCACGCCGAGGCGGGTGTGCAGAAGGCGCGAAGCTTTCAGGCGCAGGCGATCGTGCCGATTGGGGGCGGCTCGGTCTACGATGAGGCCAAAGCGATCGCGGTGGGGGCTAAGAGCAGTGCGCCGCTATGGGCGTTTTACACCGGCCGGACAATCGAAGCGGCCTTGCCGATCTATGGTGTGCTCACCCTTGCGGCATCGGGCAGCGAGATGAACGGCAACAGTGTCCTGACCAATGAAAAGACCCGCCAGAAGTACAGCTTCAGCTCCCGGCACACCTATCCGCGGGTGAGCATCCTCAACCCCGCCTTGACGGCGACGGTGCCGCTTGATTACACCGCCTACGGCGCGGTGGATGCGATCGCTCATGTGCTCGAGGGGTATCTGACCAAAAGCGCGCACGCCCCTCTGCCCGATGAGATGGTCGAGATGATTGTGCGATCGGTGATGCGCACAAGCGATCGTCTGATGGAGCAGCCCGATGACTACGATGCCCGCGCGGAGCTGATGTGGGCGGCCACCTTGGCGCTTAATGGCCTGACGCCTGCCGGGATCGGCCCCTACAGCTTCCCCAATCACGCTATCGAGCACGCCATTAGCGGCCTCTTTCCCGATGTGGCCCACGGGGCGGGGCTGGCGGTGGTATTGCCCGCCTGGATGCGCTGGCACAGCCAGAAAAACCCCGATCCCTACCGCCAGCTGGCGCAGCGCCTCTTTGGGATCGACTCCCCCCAAGGGGGGATTGCGGCCCTTGAGGCGTGGTTTCGCACCATCAAAGCCCCCACCCGATTAGGCGAGATCGGCATCGACGCCGCTGCCATCGCGCCGCTGGCACAACACGCGGCGAGCCTGTGTGAGAGCTGGGGGCTAGAGGGGTATGACGAGGCGACGCTTAGGGCGCTTTTTGAGGCGATGGTGTGAGATAGCGTTTGCGCTTGGCGGGCTTGAGGCGGTTTAGATCGGCCACAAGCAGCCCATCGACACACCCTCCAAAGTCAGCATCGATACTAAAGCCGCAGTAGGCCACACCCCCCGGCTCAAAGAGATCGGTGTACTGTTTATAGAGAGTGGGTACCGCTGCGCCCATTAGCCCCAGCTGCTCCTTTAGCTGCACAAAGTCCGCCTGAGCGTCCTCACCGCTAAAGAGCCGCTCAAGCTCCTGGCGGCTTTTGGGATCGAAGAGAAAAGGGTGGCGCGGCGCGGCCAGCTGTTCGGTATGGCCGTAGTAGTGATCATAATACCAGACAATCATCTCTTGAGCACTCCTGGGCAGCGTTCCAGAGAGGCTGACCGGCCCAAAGAGGGTGCGGATGTGGGGGTTGGCCTGCAGGTAGGCGCCCAGCCCCTGCCAGAGATAATCCAGCGCCCGGCTGCCCCAGAAACGGGGTTGCACAAAGCTGCGCCCCAGCTCAACCGCATCCACCAGATAGGGCTCAAACCCCGCATGAAGCGAAAAGAGCGAGTGGCTATAGAGCGCCTCTTTGCCCCCCTTTTCAAGCAGAGTGTTGGCCTCGCCCAGCCGGTAGCTGCCCACCACCTCTAAAAGCTCCTCATCCCAGAGCACCAGATGGCGATAGCCGCGATCGAAGGTGTCGCTATCGCGCCTAAGCCCGGTCCCCTCGCCAACCTTTCGGAAGGTGTACTCCCGCAGCCGGCCAATCTCACGCATCAGGGGTGAGTCCCGTTCGTAGTCGTAGAGGTAGATCCGCTTGCCGTCACTGGTCTGCCCTAAAAGCGCGGCGTTTTTAAGACACCGCTTGAGCTGTTGGCGATCCTCGGGGTGGGCGATGGCGGTTTCGGTGGCGAAGATCGGCTTGGATTTGCGCCCCAGCCGCAGCAGGTGCGCACGCATCAGCTTGACCCGCCGTTTGTGGCTGAGGGCTGGAAGGTTGTAGGCTTTAGGGGGGATGGGGGCACCCACATGAAACCGGATGGTCTGGCCGCGATGGCGAAAGAGCTCGCCGGGCAGAAGCAGCATGGAGAGCGGCTTTGATAGGCTGCTGATGGCATAAAAGAGCGGGGAGTTGCGTGCGGCGATACGCACAGGCAGAATCGGTGCATTGGCCGCTTTGGCCAGCTTTAAAAAGCCGCCGCTCCACTCGCCATCGCTCACCCCTTTAGGGCGGATACGGCTCACCTCCCCGGCGGGAAAAAGAATCACCGCCTCCTCCTGCTTAAGCGCCTCTGAGAGCGCCTTTAAAGAGCTTTTGGTGGGCCTTCCTTTGAGGCTGTCGATGGGGAGCAGCAGCTTCTGAAGCGGCTCAAACTGCATCAGCATATCGTTGGCCACAATCTTAAAGTCGCTTCGCACTTCACTGATCAGCCGGATAAGGGTGAGGGCATCGAGTCCCCCCATGGGGTGGTTGGCGATGATTACCACCCGTCCGCTCTGGGGGATATTGGCCCGGCAGCGGGCCGAGGCGCTGTAGTCCACCCCCAGCTCCTCAAGCACCGCATCCACAAACTCCACACCGGCCAGATCCCCATGGAGGGTGAGAAAGCGGTTGATGCGCTCTTGAAAAAAGAGCTTTTTGAGCACCCCAAAGAGCGGCTTACGGGTAAAGCCCGGCAGCCGGGTAAGCTGCGGATATTTGGTGGCGATCACCTGGGGCACATTGATCATGCTAAACTCCTCTAAAGGGAGGGTAGCGCCTGTGGGTGACGCTTTAGTATCACCCCTGCTGGTGCAGTTTCCAAAAGGCGGCATAGGAGCGCTCGATCAAAAACGGCTGCATACTCTCGTGCGCAGCGGCGGCCAGCCGCTTTCGTAGCGGTGTATCATTTACCAGGGTGCGAATTGCCTCCACCCAGGCGTCAAGATCCTCAGCCGGTGCGATGAGGCCGGTGGGCTGGCCGCCGCACCCTAGCAGTGTTTGGGGCCCGCCCTGATCGCTGACAATCACCGGCAGGCCACTTGCCTGCGCCTCCATCACCACCTGTCCGAGTGTGTCGGTCACAGAGGGGAAAATAAAGAGATCCGCTGAGGCGTAGTGGCTAAAGAGCGCCTTGCCGGTCACAGGCCCTAGCGGATGGGTGTGCGGCGGTGTGTGGCGTTTGAGCTGTCGATCCATCGGCCCTTCACCGATCAGCACCAGATCGACGGGGCGATCCTTTCGGGCATATTCGCGCTGGTACGCCTCCCACGCCTCCAGCAAAAAGGGGAGGTTCTTATCAGCACCCATGCGCCCCACAAAGAGCGCTTTGAGCGCACCTTTGCGCATGGCCGGGTAGCGGTCCCAGAGGGTGCAATCGCGGTGGCGGGGGTGAAAGTGGCTTGTGCGGGTGCCCGCCGGGAGGGTGAAGATGCGCTCTGAAGAGAAGCCGATCTCGCGATCGATAATCGTCCGGTACACCTCTGATCGGGTGATGAGGCGATCAAAGGGGCGATAAAAGCGGCCCATCAGCCGGTCAGAGAGCCGTCTTAGGGGCCGAAGGGGGCAGTTTTTATAGACGAAGGCGGAGAAGTCGGTGTGGTGGGTGCCCACAATCGGCAGCCCCCGCGCTTTGGCGTAGGCGCGCCCGGCCAGCCCCACCGGTCCGGGGGTGGAGATGTGGATCCGATCGGGCTTGAGGGCATCGGCCGCCTCAAAGAGTGCGCGGCGCGAAGGCAGACAGAGGCGCATCTGGGGGTAGTAGGGGATCGGCAGCGTGGCTCTGGGCGGGAGGTTGATCAGGTTTTCGGCCACCTCGATCGACTTGTGGGTGCTGGTCAGAACATGAAGCGAATCCCCCGCCTGGCGGGCGCAGCGGGCCATGTCCTGAATAAATCGGGAGACGCCGTTGAGGTCGGCCAGGGTGTCGGTAAAGAGAACAACCCGCATCAGAGCCGCTTGCCCAGCTGATCTAAAGAGAGCAGCTTGAGCATCTCCAGCAGCATGGCTCGCTCCTCTTTGGGGCGGGTAAAGTCCAGTGCCGCTTGCTTGAAGCGCTTAAGACGCTTTTCGCTTCCCAGCAGCTGCTCGATCCGATCGGCATAGGGTTGCGGACAGTTCTTTGCGATCGCCCAGCCGGTTTCGCCCTCGATGATGTTCTCCTTGACCGCGCCGATGGCGCTGACAATCACCGGCAGCCCCGCTCCTTGCGCTTCGAGCACCACATTTCCGAAGGTTTCGCTACTGGAGGGAAAGAGGAAGATATCCGCCGAGGCGAAGGCTTGAGAGAGCGCCTCACCCTCTAAAAACCCGGTGAGGATAACGCGATCGCCGTGGCTTTGGCGGATTGATTCGAGTAGCGGCCCATCCCCCACGATGGCAAAGATAAGATCCGTCCGCTTTGCCAGCCGCTCTTGTACCTGCAAAAAGAGATCGACATTTTTCTCTTTGGCCACGCGCCCGACAAAGAGCACCACCTTTTTGCCCTCAGCGCGGCTATCCATCCGCGGCCAGAACGACTCATCGCGAAACTCCGGATTAAAGCGGCTGTGATCGATGCCACGGCTAAAGAGGGTGATCTTTTGCTTTTTCACCCCGTGGGCTTTGAGGATGCGACGGTACTCCTTAGAGGGGCTTAAGACCCGATTGGCGCTGTTAAACATCATCGAAAAGGCGCTCCAGGCGTGCTTCTCAAAGAGGTGGTCACCGCTGTAGCGGCGCAGATAACCGGGAAAGTCGGTGTGGAAAGTGGTGACAAAGGGGCGGTGCAGAATTTTGGCGATCAAAAAGGCATAGATTCCCACCACCCCCGGCGTGGAGGCGTAGATCACATCGAAGTTCTCCTGATCGCAGTACTCGAGCATATCCAGAAAGTGGGGGATATTGATCCGGATCTCAGGGTACTCGGGCAGCTCGAAGCTCATCAGCGGTGTGAAGTTGCGCGTAAAGGGATCTTCTGGCTCAAAGGGCGGACGCGCATAGGCGGTGATAAAGGTGAGGTTGAGGTTCTCCTCCCGGGCGATACGCAGCAGTTTGCGGCCGGTCAGCGCCACGCCGTTGATCTCGCTGAGCGTATCGGTAAAGTAGGCGACTTTGCCCGTGTGGTAGCACTCCGCTTTGATCATGGTGCGGTGAATCTGGCGTGAGCGCTGCTTCTCTAAAGAGCGCTGGTAGTAGGTGGAGAGATAAAAGAGGGTCGGGATGGCCGAAAAGAGCGCCTTTCCCGATAGCTGACTGAGCGTGTCGATATCCGCCTCTTTGACCCCCTGAAACTGCCCGAGCACATGGGGGAAGAAGTTTTTACAGAAGCTGTGCAGCAGCTCGTGGGGGTCGTGGGCGGCTGCACCCTTTGTGAGCGGCATTCGGGCGATCTTGTGGATCTCCTCGGTAAGCCGGCCTGCCCCCATCAGCCGTTTGAGCAGTCCGGGCCGCTGGTTGTTGAGCAGGTACTCCAGTGGGGCGATCACCCCCTTGTTGCCGCTTTGGGCCTTGCTCCAGCTGTAGCTGATATTCATCAGCATGTGACCCAGACGAATGGGCGATCCAAAATCCCCCGCCGGATGGGCCTGGCCGCTCTGTAGGGCCGCTTTGAGATCGGCAAACGATTCGCCGTTAAAGGTGGTGTAGGTGAGCCCCACATCCATGCCGCCGTGATCATCGCTTCCGGCGCTAAAGCCGATCCGTTTGCGCTGCCGCTTGTTAAAGCCGTGCTTATCGGCCAGTTTGAGCAGCGCTTTGCCCTCGTAGGTGGTGGCAATCTCGCGGGTGAGCTCTGAAGAGAGGCGCGATCGGGTGCCGTTGATTAGCTCCCAGTTATCAAACAGCAACAAAAGCCGCTCCACATGATCCCGACTGAGCTTGCCATCCATATCGTAGAGCGGGTGCGCGAGCACATGGCAGAGGCTCTCTTGCTGGAGGTAGTCAACCAGCTCGTAGAGGTTGTAGCGCAGGCGGCCAATCTCACCGTGCTGTGCTTCGGTGATGCCGTAGGCGAGCACATGGACTTTACAGCGATCCTCGGGAAAGTAGGCGGTGATCTCCTCGCTGATAAAGACACCGGGCAGGTGTGCAATCTCCAGACACCCGGCGATCTCATCGTGATCGGTCAGGGTAAAGAGATCCATCCCCCGCTCAAAGAGGGTGTTATAGATCTGTTGCGGCGAGATGTAGCTCTCCTGAATGCTGAGCTTATCGGAGAAGAACCCCGCTGAGCGGCTGGAGAAGGATGAGTGCAGGTGGAGATCCACTTTGCTCAAATTGGCTCCCTTTTTAGGTTGTCTAAAAGTTACAAAACCCTATCCGTAGATGGTGACACTTCGGCGTCATAACCGGTTGGTGACAGCTTTCGGTGCACTTTTACGGTTAAACTGTGGACATGAAAAAGAGAATCCTTGCTCAGATCACCAACCAGATGGCCGATGCGGTACTTGTCTGCACAAAAGGTGGCGAGGTGGAGTTTGTCAACTGCGCCTTTGAGCGGATGAGCGGCTACGGTGCCGATGAGCTGTTGGGCGCTTCGGTCGAGCTGCTTCCGCTGCTATGGCAGCGGCAGATGCAGGAGGTGATTAACGCCTCCACCCACGCCGAGTCGGTTGTGCTGCTCTGCAAGGATGGATCGCGAAAGATGCTCGATCTCACCGTCAGCCCCTTTCAGCTCGATCGCAAACGATCCAAAGAGTTTCTGATTCTGGTGGGGCGGGATGTGACGGCTCAGCGTGCTCTGGAGCTGGAGCTGGAGGATGCGCGAAAGCGGCTGGAGCAGAAGTCTCGGCAGCTGGAAAGCTTCAACCGGTCGCTACAAGAGGAGGTTCAAGAGGAGATCCAAAAGGGGGTTGAGAAGCACCGCCTCTTAGTGCAGCAGTCGAAGATGGCGGCGATGGGGGAGATGATGGGTGCTATCGCCCACCAGTGGCGTCAGCCCATCACCGCGATTGCCAGCGCCGCCATGGCGCTACGGATGAAGCAGGAGCTGGGGGTGCTCGAAGATCGCCACTTCGAGCAGGGGCTGGAGAGCATCGAGCGTCAGACCCAGCGGATGAGTCAGACGATCCACGACTTTATGAACTTCTTCAAGCCCGATAAGGAGGCGCAGAGCTTCGGAGTGCGCCAGATGCTTAATGAGATCTACGGCCTTCTAAGCGCACAGTTTGTCTACCGCGGGATCGAGTTTATCAACGATGTCCCCCGCTCGATGGTGCTGTGCGGCTACCGCAGTGAGCTTGAGCAGGTGGTGCTCAACCTGCTGGCCAACGCCCGTGATGCCTTTGAGCGGGCCTCAAACGATCGCAAGTGGGTTCGCATCTACACCTCGCTCTATGAGGGGAAGCTGGATCTGGTGATAGAGGATAATGCCGGGGGAATCGATGAGATGATTTTGGATCGGGTGTGTGAGCCCTACTTTACCACCAAAGAGACCGGTCAAGGCACCGGGATCGGGCTCTACATGTCCAAAACAATTCTACAAAACAGCTTCCGTGGGGATCTGATCCCTAAGAACCGCTATAATGAAGAAGGCAACAGGGAGGGCGCTCTTTTCGTGGTGGCGATAGGGCGCGAACATCTCACATGCCCCCCAGGGGCGTGCAAAGGGGGATCAGGTGTTGAGCTTTGAGAGGTTGCGAGGGTTGACAGAGGAGCTGACGCTTCTTTATGTGGAGGATGTGGAGGAGATCCGCGAAGGGATGGCGCCGCTTTTTGAGGCGCTCTTTCAGGAGGTGGTCTATGCAAAGGATGGCCTTGAGGCGCTTGAGCGGTTTAAAGAGCGTCGCTTTGATCTGGTGATCACCGATGTGGTGATGCCGCAGATGAACGGGGTGGAGCTCTGTGCCGCGATCAAATCCCTTAAGCCGGAGCAGCACATCGTGGTGATCTCCGCCTCTAACGAGGAGCAGTTGATGGATGAGGGGCTAAAGGGCCAAGTGGATGGCTTTATCCTCAAGCCGGTCATCTCCACCCAGTTTACCGAAGCGATCACCCGCGCAGCAAGGGCGATTCGCGGCTAGAGCATCCCCGCGGCTGCCACATGGTGACAGTCGGCTTTGGCGGTCTTTTTAAGCTGCGCAATCACATCGCCGATCTCTTCGGCACTCAGGTGGTCTGCTTTGGGGGCAAGCTGCAGCAGTGCGGCACTGACGGTCATCAGATGGAAGCGCCGCATCTGACCGCTTCGGCTCTTGGCATCGATATAGCCCCGCTGGCGATCGGTGGGATCGTAAAAGCCCATCACATCGAGCCGGAACTTCTCCACCACCTCCCGAACCCGCCGATCGCACTGAAGATAATCACCCCCCTCGTAGCCAGCGAAGAAGTCATCCCCACCGATATGGCCGATAAACCACCCCTCACTCTGAAGCTCTTTACGCAGAATCTCCGCAAAGAGCAAAATCACCCGATCGCCCTGACGAAAGCCGTACTTGTCGTTGTAGGGTTTGAAAAAATCAAAATCGAAGTAGACCAGCACCGGCCTCTGATCGGAGCGCAAGAGCACCGTGGCGATATATTCAGCGATGGTGTTGTTGCCCGGAAGCTGGGTCAGCGGGTTCTGGCTGCGCGCGCAGGCGAGGTTTTTTTCGTAGATCACCTTGAGCAAAGAGGCGGCACTCAAAAAGCCCGCATAGCGCATATTGCGCGTGAGGATAATCCCCTCGCTCTGCTCGTTTTGGCTAAAGACCTCCAGAATGTGCTCCGCGCGCAGTCGCAGCTCCACCGTGGCGCAGGGGGAGGTAAAACGGCGCAGATTCTGTCCGGCCGATCGGTTGATAAGAAGCTCTTTGCCGTAGTTGGAGTAGACATAGCTTTTAAGATCCGATTCGCGGATAATCCCCAACGGCTGACCACCGGGCTCGATCACCGGCAGGAAGCTGTGGGTTTTGTTGTTGCGGAGGCGATCAAAGACCACCGCCATCTGCTCATCGACACAGATCGGCTCGATGGGATCGATCTGGGAGGTGATGAGCCGCTCATCGCTCTGGCGATCGCGCCGATCCGAGGCGATCAGGCGATCGATGTGCTCGTAGTGGGCTTTGAGATCGCCCCTTAGGGTGGTCGGATGCTGGATAAAGTAGCCCTGAGCCAGCTCGCAGCCGATATCTTTGCACGCCATAAACTCCGCCTGGGTCTCCACCCCTTCGGCAATCACCTGCACCCCCAGATTGTGGGCGATATTGATGATGTTGCTTAAAAAGAGCCGTTTGCGGTGCTCGCTCATCAGCCCTTCGATAAAGAAGCGGTTGATCTTTAAAAAGCGCGGCGCGGTGTGGTAGAGAAACTTAAAGCCGCTAAAGCCGGTTCCAAAGTCATCGATGGCGATGTAAAAATCCTGATCGTTGTAGATCTGCAAAATAGTCTTGATCTCCACAAAGCGGCTGTTGCCCAGCTGGTCGTTTTGGCGCTCGGAGACCTCAAAGCAGAGGCTGGAGGGGGCAATCTCAAGCCGCTTGAGAAGCTCGTGGGTGTTACCCAGCTGGTAGTCGCCCATCGAGAGAATCCGGTTGTCCACATTTAAAAAGAGCTTGCTCTTTTTGAGCAGTCCGGTCTCGGCAAAAGAGGTGATCGCCTTTTCACGCAGGGCCAGCTCCAGCTGATAGAGCACCTGATCCTCAAAGGCGGCATCAAAGAGCTGCGCAATGGAGCCAAAGGGGGTGCTCGCCTGCACGCCGCGCAGCAGCGCCTCATAGCCGAAGGCCTCCCCGGTGGCGGTGTTGACAATGGGCTGATAAGCGTATTCGAGCACCTGCACGATCCGCTGCCACTTTTCACTTAGCATAGAGAGCTTTTAGTCCACAATCCCTACAGTTTGGCGACAAACCCACCCAGTTCAATTAATCGCCGATTATCTATAATCCATAGACATAAACACCAAAGGTAAGAGATGTCGAAACTATCGATGGGAATTCGCCAGAAGATCGCACTGGTAACGCTGCTGCTCTTTGTGGCGGTGGGGGGTGCGCTGCTGGCGCTGGTCACCAACCGTGTGGTGAGTATCGAACAGCAGCTCACCGCCCAGACGGTTGCGGCCACCGCTGAGGAGATTGGCGCCTGGGTGGAGGGCCACCGTCAGGTGATGGCCGCACTGGCGGCGATGCCGGTGATGCGTAGCGGCGATCGTGCGGCGATCGCGGAGTTTGTGGAGTATTTTGGCCAACACATGAGCGACGAGATTGAGGTGCTGCTCTATGCCGATCGCGACGGTCAGGGGTACTACCACACCGGTGCGCGCCACGATCTCTCCGATCGGGGCTACTACCAGACGCTGGTGCGCGATCAATCCGCAGAGTATCTGGTGACCAATCCGTTTCTCGCCCGCAGCACCGGCAATGTGATTATCGCTGTGGCCTATGCGGTCAAAGATAGCAGTGATAAGGTGCAGGGGCTTATCTTCGCTTCGATCAACACCGGCACACTCACGGAGGTGGCCAACCGCCTCAGGCTCAGTAGCGATAGTGAGGGGTGGCTGATTGACGGCAACGGACAGCTCTTTGCCCACCCCAACAGCGACTACGCCCTTAGCCTCTCGATTGAGAAGAGCGCCGAGGCGGGCTTTAGTGGTCTCGATGCGCTTGCGGCCACGCTGGATCGGGGCCAGACACGGGGCACCTACCGCGATCCGCAAGGACAGAGCCGCACCCTGATCGCCTCACCCATCGCCCATACACCTGGTTGGGTTTACGGCCTGAGTGTGCCCAGCAGCCACTTTATGCGCACCACCTACTCGCTTCTGGGGATGATGGTGGTGGGCTTCGCGCTGATTCTGGTCCTGCTGTGGGTGGTGATGGGCTACTTCACCGGCGCCATCGGTCGCATGGGCACCCAGATTCGAAACTGTGCGCAGAGTCTGGATCTCAAAACCTCTTTTGAGGCGGGCAGTCGCGACGAGATTGGCCGTATGGCGCAGGATCTAAGCGCGCTCACCGGCGCCTTCTCCCAAGCGATCGCCTCGGCGCATAAAAACGCCAACGAAAACGCCTCGGTCAGCGCCCAGATGAGCAGCACCGCCCGTCAGATTGGCCGTGCGGCCGAAGCGTCGCTATCGGGGGTCTCTCAGATCGAGACGCAGATGGCGCGGATCTCAACTGAGGTGAGCGCTACCGATACCCTCTTTTCCCAGGTGCGTAGCCAGACCGAGGGGGCCAACCAGCAGCTAAGGGCAGTACAGCGGGTGATCGGCCAGATGGCCCAGTCGGTGCGCACCCGAAGCGAGGAGCAAAACGATCTGGCCAGGCGGCTTAGCCACCTCTCCCAGGAGGCCGATCAGGTGCGCGGGATTTTGACGGTGATTAACGATATCGCCGATCAGACCAATCTGCTCGCGCTTAATGCGGCGATCGAAGCGGCCAGGGCGGGGGAGCATGGGCGCGGCTTTGCGGTGGTGGCCGATGAGGTGCGAAACCTCGCCGATCGCACCCAGCGCGCACTCACCGAGATCAACGCCACACTCAATGTGATCACCCAGTCGGTGCTGGAGGTGAGTGATGAGATGGGCAAAAGTGCTGAGGCGAGCCATCAGCTCTGCGAAGAGTCCCAAAAGGCCGATCAGGCGATTGTGGCGGTGGTGACCGAGGTGGGCGCTACGGATGGGTCGGTTCAGGAGGGGACCAAACGGCTTAGCGCACTGCTTCAAGCTGTCAGCGAGGCGAGCGAGCAGATGCGCGAGATCAGCCTCTCTTCACAATCCAACGCCCGCAGTGTCGAGGAGATCGCATCGGCTGCAGAGCATCTGGATACCCTCACCGCGCAGCTTAAACGGCAGCTGGAGCGCTTTCGCTACTAGGCGTAGCGCTCTTTGGCCTTGACCTGCAGGATGGTCGGGTTCTGGGTGTCGATATGGCGGCCCTGGCGCTCAAAGATGGCGGCGGTGAGGGAGTGGCCGTAGACGCAGCCGGTGTCGATGCCCAGCGCGTGGCGGTGGCGCGTGAGCCCCTGGGGGGTGTGGCCGTAGACGACAAACCCCTGATTGCCGTTGTACATCTCCGCCCAGAAGAGGTACTCGTAGTGGCCCATCCCGCGGCTGACATAGCGCACTCGGGTCAGGAGCGCCTCATCCCCCTCTTTAGGGTTGTTGAGATCCATGCTATTGGTCAGGCCCGCATGGACGACGGTCAGGTTGGCAATCCTTAAAAAGCGCGGCATCGCAAAGAGGTAAGCCAGATCGGCGGCATTGAGCTGATCGAAGTGTTTTAAGCTGGCGCGATGGAGCATACTCTCCGGGTGACGGCTTTTGGCGTGGGCAATCTCTAAAAACCGCTCTTCGTGGTTGCCCATCACGGTGAGAATACCGTTTTCGCGGGCGTAGCGAAGAGCCTCAACCGGCTGGGGGCCCTTGCTGAGCAGATCGCCTACGGAGATCTCCACATCATCGGAGCGGGGCTTGACACTCGCGCGCAGCTGCTTAAGCTCCCGAAGGCAGCCGTGTACATCCCCATAGACGATAATTCGCCCCATCGTGAAACCCTTTGTAACCGTACTGTTCTCTTATTCTAACCAAATGGTGACGACCGGTTGGTGACAAAGGGGGCTTTTGTGGATCTTTCGCTAGGATAGTCTTAAAGGAGAGCAAAGGTGCAAACGGTTTTTAATCTTCCCGAGACGGTGAGTGTCGATCAGCTGCTCGAAGCGTTGCCTCTGGCCTATGCAGAGCCCAAAAAAGAGCGCGTCAAGCGGTGCTATCTGGACACCTTTGATGGGCGGCTGCACGGCGTGGATTGGCTGCTCTATCAAGAGGGTGACGAGCTGGTTTTAGAACGAAACGGTGAGCGTGATCGCTTTAGCTTTTCAGGGCGCATACCGCTTCTGGCCGCCGATCTGGACCAGTCCCCCGCGGCGCGATCGCTTCAGAAGGTGATCGAAAACCGCGCGCTTTTGCCGGTTTTAGAGACGGTGTGTGAGAGCTGTCGCTGGCCGCTGGTCGACAGCGAACAAAAAAGCCACCTCTCTTTGGAGTATCAGCAGCTGAGCACCCCCCAGGGTTCGCACTGCGATCGGATCGTCCTTCGCCCGATGCGTGGCTATGAGAAGAGTCTGCGCCGCTGCGCGCGCGCTCTGGAGAAGATGGGGTGTGCGATCGCCCCTTCGCCGCTGGAGGAGTGGCTCTTTGCTGCGCTGCCTGATTGGCCCAAGCCGCCGCGCCTGCGCTCTGATCAGGCGGCCTACAGCGCGTTTTGTGCCATCGCCCACTACCAGCTGGAGGTGATGGTGCTCAATGAGCCCGGTGTCCTTACGGCGGAGGATGTGGAGTTTCTGCACGACTTTCGGGTGGCGTTGCGCCGCACGCGAAGCTTGATCGGTCAGCTTAAAGGGGTGCTCTCTGCTGAGGTGACCGAGCGGTTTAAGGCGGACTTTTCGTGGCTGGGTGCCCAGACCGGACGGGTGCGGGATCTGGATGTGTGGCAAGAGCAGCTGCACCAGCAGAGCGCAGAGCTGCCTGCCGATCTGCGCGCCGGGCTGGAGCCGCTGCTGCGCTTTATCCAAAACGATCGCAAACGGCTCAAGCGGGGGCTGGATAAGGTGATCGAAGGTTCGGTCTATGGCGATCTAAAAAACCGTTGGCGCACGCTGCTTGAGGAGCAGGCAGAGACGACCCAGGGTGTGCTGGCCGGTGAGCCGATCGGGAAGCTGGCCGCTCGGCAGCTCTATAAGCGAATCGGGCGGGTGCTTAAAGATGGCTCGGCCATTACGGAGGCGAGCCCCGATGAAGAGCTGCATACGCTACGGATCGACTGTAAAAAGGTGCGGTATCTACTGGAGTTTTTCGGATCGCTCTTTAGGGGGCGATCGATGAAGCGGATGATCAAGCAGCTTAAGAGGCTTCAGTCCACACTGGGGGATTTTCAGGACATCTCCACGCAGCGGCACAATCTCAACGACACCCTCGATCGGATGAAGCGGCAGAAGAGAACCACCCCCGAGTGCCTGATGGCAACGGGGGCGCTGTTAAGCCATCTACAGCAGGAGCATGATCGGCTAAGGGCACAATTTTTTAAGGAGTTTGAAAAATTTAGCGATCCGGGACTGAGCGGTGCCGTCCTAAAAGAGCTCAAAGCGCAGAAGGAGCCCAGATGAAATCGATTGCCGTCTATAACTTCAAAGGGGGGGTCGGAAAGACCGCCGCCAGTGTCAATCTCGCCTATGAGGGGGCTCGAAGCGGGCAGAAGACCCTGCTGTGGGATCTCGACCCCCAGGGTGCGAGCAGCTTCTATTTCCGTATCAAGCCTAAAATCAAAGGCGATGCGAAGCGGCTTTTAAAAAAGACCAACAAAGCTCTCGATCAGATCAAAGCGACCGATTATGAGAATCTCGATCTGCTTCCAGCGGATCTCTCCTACCGGGAGATGGATATCGTGCTTGATGAGATGAAGCGCTCCAAAAAGCGTTTCGGTCCGCTCTTTGAGGCGCTGGAGGAGGAGGGGTATGAGACGCTTTTAATCGACTGCCCGCCGGGGCTGACGCTGGTGAGCGAGAATGCGATGATCGCGAGCGATCTGATCGCCTCGCCCATTATCCCCACCCCCCTCTCGCTGCGCGCGTACGATCAGATGACCGCCCACGCCAAGGGGCTGGGGATTAAAAAGGATCGCTTCGCCCCCTTCTTCTCGATGGTCGATCGGCGCAAAAGTCTGCACCGGGAGGTGGTGACAAGCTTTATCGATGCTCACAAGGCGCTTAATAGCGTCATCCCCTATCTGAGCAGTATCGAGCGGATGGGGTTAAGCCGCGAACCGGTGGCGGTCTCAGAGCCGCGCTCGGGCGCTGCCAGGGCCTATCGGCTGCTCTTTGAGGAGATCGAGCAGCTTCTCTAGAGTGCGCTCTTAGCCCCTGACTCTAGAGAAGTGAAGCGCGCGGGAGATGCGATCGATAATCACCGTCAGGGCGATGATGATGATCAGATAGGTGGAGGCCTCCTCGAAGCGGAACCACTCGAAGCTGAAGTTGAAGTAGAACCCAAGCCCACCGGCGCCCACCATCCCCAGCACCACGGCGGTGCGGACATTGGTCTCAAACTGAAAGAAGGCGTAGGTGAGCCAGTCGCGCCACGCCACCGGGACCGCTACCACCCCAAAGCAGGTGATCCGCGAGCCGTGATAGCCCTGCTCGTAGCGGCGGTAGGGGGTGTTGTCGATGCTTTCGCCAAAGACCCGCACCAGCACCCCGGCGGTGTGAATCGCCAGCGCGATGGTGCCCGCTAAGATATTGGGCCCGAAAAAGGCGATAAACAAAAATGCCCACATCACCTCCGGCACGCCGCGACTAATCAGCCCTACCAGGCGGGCGATCACCATCTGAATCGCGCGGAGGGTACGA